>NZ_CEXZHP010000085.1:0-6056 GCF_982775275.1 Nitrosophilus sp. | reverse complement strand
ATTTTGCGTTTTTTAAAAGAGTATTAAAGGAGTTTTTATTTATCTCGATAAAATAGACATGTTTGGCACCTCTACTTAAAGCCTCAAGACCTACACTCCCGCTTCCGGCAAAAACTTCTACAAAGTTTTCATCTATAATATCGTATTGAAGAGTATTAAATAAAGACTCTCTAACGATATTTTTAGAGCTTCTAGTCACCTCTAAAGAAGGAAGTTTTATCTTTTTTCCCTTATACTTTCCTCCAATTATTTTTGTTTCTAAACTCTGTTTCAACTCCCCTCCTTAAATTAACGCAAATTTATATATCGGTTATATTTTATCATAAACTATTTTTAGATAAAATCGCAAAATAAAAAATAAAATCTTTAAAGGGAAAATATGAAAAAGGTAAAAAAAGTTGTTTTAGCATACAGCGGAGGTCTTGATACATCTATAATTTTAAAATGGCTACAAGATACATACAATTGCGAAGTAGTCACCTTTACCGCAGATATCGGACAGGGCGAAGAGGTAGAACCAGCAAGAGAAAAGGCTTTAAAACTTGGGATAAAACCGCAAAATATATTTATTGAAGATCTAAAAGAAGAGTTTGTGAAAGATTTCGTATTTCCAATGTTTAGAGCAAATGCCATATACGAAGGAGAATATCTTCTTGGCACAAGCATAGCAAGACCATTAATCGCAAAAAGACAGATTGAGATAGCAAAAGAGGTAGGTGCCGATGCGGTTGCTCACGGAGCTACCGGAAAAGGAAACGATCAAGTAAGATTTGAGATAGCATATCTTTCTCTAAACCCAGATATTAAAATAATCGCTCCATGGAGAGAGTGGGATTTAAATTCTAGAGAAAAACTTTTAGCTTTTGCAAAAGCTCATAACATCCCTATCGAAAAACATGGTAAAAAATCACCCTACTCTATGGATGCAAATTTATTGCACATCTCTTATGAAGGAGGATTATTAGAAGATCCTTGGAATGAGCCAGAAGAGGATATGTGGAGATGGACAAATCCTATCGAAAAGACCCCAAACGAACCAGAATATATTACGATCGATTTTGAAAAAGGAGATGCCGTTGCAATAAACGGTGAAAATTTAACTCCAGCAAATCTTTTGGCAAAACTTAACGAATATGGAAATAGACACGGAATCGGAAGAGTAGATATAGTGGAAAATAGATTTGTAGGTATGAAAAGCAGAGGGTGTTATGAAACTCCTGGTGGAACGATACTTTTAAAAGCCCACAGAGCAATCGAATCTATAACATTAGATAGAGAAGAGGCTCACGAAAAAGATAAAATTATGCCAAAATATGCAGAACTTATCTATAACGGATTTTGGTTTAGCCCAGAAAGAGAGATGTTGCAAGCGGCAATCGATAAAACTCAACAAAATGTTAACGGAACCGTTAGATTAAAGCTTTTTAAAGGCAACGTTTTTGTTGTTGGTAGAAAATCTCCAAACTCTCTTTTCGCACCGGAGTTTAGCACATTTGAAGAGGACCAAGTATATAATCAAAAAGATGCCGAAGGTTTTATAAAATTAAACGCTTTAAGATTTATCATAGAAGGTCATGTTAGAAAAAAATAGTCCTTTGTTATTAGTATTTGGTATATTGGTTTATTTCACCAATATACCAAATAGAACAAATTGAGTGTTCTGAAAAATTACTAAATTTCGCTCAAGTCAGATGCGATTTTTGCTAACGCAACGTTTGAAAATTTTATTAAAAAGTGCAAACGCAATAGCGCCCCTTCGGGGCCCGGTGCACTTTTTTCGCCTGATGGCGAACATAAAATTTTCAATCTAAAATCGCAAAGCTTTCGCTCAATTTGTAATTTTTCAAAGAGTTATTAGCTTAATTTTTTAATAATTTTTCCTTTAAAATCATCTTCTGCTACAGCCCCTATTGAAATAATCATCTTCATCGCTTCATCAATCCCAACATCTAAAAACTTTACATCATCTTTTTTTACCATTACCGTAAAACCAGAAGTTGGATTTGGGCAAGTTGGGACAAAAACGATAAGGAGATTATTTTCTAATCTATTTGTTACAAAACCTATAGATTTTAATTTTTCGTTTGGGAAAGGAACCAGCACAACTTCCCTAAAAACTTCAGACTCTTTTGTAGCAAACACCATTTTTAAAAAATCTCTAACAAAATTGTAAATAGTCTTTAAAAGAGGTATATTTTGCATCAATCTATCTATAAAAGAGATAAAAATAGATCTTCCATATTTTTCGATAGAGTATCCCACAACTATCAAAAAAAATAAAATTAGAAGAAAAATAGAGATTATTAAAATATAATTTCCCTCAGAGACGGCAAAAGCTTTATGAAAATAACCTATCAAAACTTTTTGAAGCCAAAAAAATATCTGGATAACTATAATAAAAGGCAAAATCGATAAAGTCCCTAGCCATAAATATCTAAAAAACTTTTTTAATACCCTTTTCATATAAAACCTTTATATAATGTTGGTTATGCTATTATTTTATCAAACTTTAGGAGCAATAATGAGCGAAAATATAAAAAAAATAGATCCAGAATCAAAAGAGTTTCAAGAAGAGTTGAAAAAAACGATAAAATTTACAGACAAAGTAATAGAACAATTTGGCTGGAGTTATAATCCAGACCCCGAAATAAATCAATCTATACAATTTGGATTAACAAGAAATAAATTAATTTATGGAAAAAGATATTGTCCATGCTTTTTTGTTACAGGTAATAAAGAAGAAGATAGACTTTGTCCTTGCAAACCGGCGATCGAAAAAGAGATACCTCAAGATGGAGTATGTCATTGCGGTATTTTTTGCACTCCTGAATACGCAAAAAAATATAGAAAGGAAGAAGAGATTGAAGAGGCGGTTCATACTCACTCAAGAGGATTAACCAAAGATGAATGCGAAATACTTTTGCAAAAAGATCAGCTTGATGGTGATGAGCTTGAGGCTTTAATTGAAGCAAGGGAACTTGGAATGGTGGATTTTAATTTAGTTGATGTTAGAGAATGGATGGAATATAGAGCGGCAAGAATAAAAGGCACCGACTACCTTGTTCCTACTACCACCTTTTACCAATCATTAGAACAGCTTCAAGATCAAAAAGATAAACCAATGATTCTTTATTGTCACGTGGGAAGCAGAAGCGCATACTGTCAAAGAGTTTTAAAAGATTTGGGATTTAAGCATGTAGGTAATTTAACATATGGGATTGTTAGTTATCCCGGAGAAATAGAAAGAGGTTAAAAAGGAGAGAAAATGAAAGTTTTATTGATAAAAGATGTCAAAGGATTAGGAAAAGCGGGAGACATAAAAGAGGTAAAAGATGGATATGGGAAAAATTTTTTAATTGCAAGAGGTTTTGCCAAATTAGCGACAGATTCGGTTATAAAGCAGTGGGAGGCTCAGCAGAGAAAAAAAGCCCAAGAAAAGGCGGCTGAGATCGATCGATTAAAAAAATTAAAAGAAAAAATCGAAAAAATAAAACTTACCATCAAACACAAAGTAGGCGCAAACGGAGCCCTTTTTGGAGCTATCACAAATAAAGAGATAAGTGAATATTTAAAAAAAGATTTTGATATAGATATCGATAAAAAGCATATCGAAATACATCCGCCCATTAAACAAACGGGAGAGTATGAGGTGGATATTAAGCTTGGTCACGGAATTCATGCCAAATTAGATCTAATAGTAGAGGGAGAGTAATGTTTGAGGCTACAACAATTTTGGGATATAAAACTAATAATTTAGCTGTAATTGGAGGAGACGGTCAAGTAACTTTTGGAAATACGGTATTAAAAAACAACGCCACTAAAATTAGAACTTTATATAACGATAAAGTTCTAGCCGGTTTTGCCGGAAGCACTGCAGACGCTTTTAATCTTTTTGATATGTTTGAAGGGATTTTGGAAAATAAAAAAGGTGATCTTTTAAAAAGCGTTATTGAATTTTCCAAAGAGTGGAGAAAAGATAGATATCTTAGAAGACTGGAAGCAATGATGATAGTATTAAATACTAAACATATATTTATATTAAGCGGAACCGGAGACGTGGTAGAGCCAGAAGACGGAAAAATTGCTGCAATTGGCAGCGGTGGAAACTATGCTTTGAGTGCCGCTAGAGCATTAGATAAACACTCAGATCTCGATCCTAAAACTTTAGTAGAAGAGAGCTTGAAAATTGCTGGAGATTTGTGTATATATACAAACAAAAATATAAAACTTTTAACTTTGGAGGATGAATGAATCTAACACCAAAACAGATCGTAAAATATCTTGACGAGTATGTTATAGGTCAAAAAGAGGCTAAAAAAACAATCGCTATAGCCTTAAGAAACAGATATCGAAGAATGAAGCTTCCAAAAGAGATACAAGATGAGATAATGCCAAAAAATATATTGATGATAGGCTCTACGGGTGTTGGTAAAACCGAAATCGCAAGAAGACTTGCGAAATCTTTTGATCTACCTTTTGTAAAAGTGGAAGCGAGTAAATATACAGAAGTTGGATTTGTGGGAAGAGACGTTGAATCTATGGTTAGAGATCTTGTAGCGGCTTCATTGATATTGGTCAAAGAAAAACATAAAGAAAAAAATAAAGAGTTAATAGAAGAGTATGTAAATAAAAAAATCTTAGAAAAGCTTCTCCCTCCCCTTCCAAAAATGGCCAGCGAGACAAAAAAGAGCGAATATGAAAAAAGTTATGAAAAAATGAGAGAAAAACTTTTAAAAGGTGAGCTAGATAATCTAAAAATAGAGATTGAGATACCAAAAACAGCTTTCAATCTTGAAGATACAAATCTTCCGCCTGAAATCGCCAAAGCTCAAGAGTCTATTGCGAAAATCTTTACTATTGGCTTAACAAAAGAGGAGATTAAAAAAGAGGTTACCGTCAAAGAGGCAAAAGAGATATTAAAAACAGAAGCCAGCGAAAAACTTTTGGATATGGAACAAATAAAACTTGAAGCCTTACAAAAAGCGGAAAATGAAGGAATTATATTTATAGATGAGATTGATAAAATCGCCGTTAGCTCCAGCTCTCAAGGTAGGCAAGATCCTAGCAAAGAGGGAGTTCAAAGAGATCTTTTACCTATAGTTGAGGGAAGTAGCGTATCTACCAAATGGGGAACCATTAAAACAGATCATATCCTATTTATAGCCGCGGGAGCTTTTCATCTTAGTAAACCTAGCGATTTAATACCAGAGCTTCAGGGAAGATTTCCTTTAAGAGTAGAGCTTGACTCGTTAGACGAAGATGCTTTATATAAGATATTGACTTTAACAAAAAACTCCCTTATAAAACAGTATCAAGCGCTTTTAAGCGTAGAAGGAGTAGAGCTTGTTTTTGAAGATAGTGCGTTAAGGGCTATAGCAAAAATAGCTCATTTGGCAAATCAAAAGATGGAGGATATTGGAGCAAGAAGATTGCATACAGTTATCGAGAATCTTTTAGAGGATATAAGTTTTGAAGCAGACGAACATAAAGGCGAAATTATAACAATAACCGAAGATTATGTACATCAAAAACTTGACAATATTATAAAAGATGAAGATACTGCTAGATATATTCTATAAATTTAAATGCGTCAAAAGGTAAAAAATGGAAACAAAAGCCGGTTTTGTAGCGCTAATAGGTAGACCAAACGCTGGAAAAAGCTCGCTTTTAAACTGGCTTTTGGGCGAAAAAATAGCGATGGTAAGCCATAAGGCCCAAGCTACGAGAAAAAGATTAAAAGCAATCGTTATGCATAAAAACGCTCAAATTATTTTTGTTGATACCCCAGGTATTCACGAAAAAGAGAGGCTTTTAAATAAATTTATGTTAGAAGAGGCCCTAAAGGCTATCGGTGATTGCGATTTGATCTTGTTTTTATCTCCTGTGACCGATTCGTTAAAATATTATGAAAAATTTTTAGAACTTAATAAAAAAAATACTCCTCATATTGTTGTTTTAATAAAAATAGATCAAGTGGATAACGAAAAAATATTAAAAAAAATTGCCGAATTTAAAAAATATCAAGATAGATTTTTAGAACTTATTCCGGTATCCAT
>NZ_CEXZHP010000084.1:0-6076 GCF_982775275.1 Nitrosophilus sp. | reverse complement strand
GGACTATTCCCATATCCCCTCCTTTTAAATTTTTATTATTTTATCGAAAAAATTGATTATTTTTTACAACAAAAGTAGTATTAAATGGATTTAAAAAGAAAGTTTAAGTAAGGGGCAAGCGCCCCTTATAGAGAAAATATCTTTTTTCTAACCTCTTTTGTAGCTTTGACCATATTTTTTAATGCGGGGATAACCTCTTCCCATTTTCTTGTTTTTAAACCGCAATCTGGGTTTATCCAAAGTTTGTTTGCCGGAAAAACCGAAAGTCTATCTTCGATCTCTTTTTCAATCTCTTCTACACTTGGGATCCTTGGAGAGTGTATATCATAAACTCCTGTCCCTACCTCTTTTTGATAGTTGTAGTTTTTAAAAGCCTCTAAGATTCTATTGCCGTTTCTTGCTGTCTCGATAGAAATAACATCAGCGTCCATTGCATCAATTGTGGGCATAATATCGTTAAAATCGCTATAACACATATGAGTATGGATCTGAGTCTGGGCCTTTGCGGGTGCCGTTGATATTTTAAAACTCTCAACCGCAACTCTTTCATATTCACTTCTATTTTCTTTCCTTAAAGGATATCCCTCTTTAAATGCCGCTTCGTCCACTTGGATGATTTTTATCCCTTTATTTTGTAGATCTTTTACTTCATCGGCAATTGCCAAGGCCATCTGTTTATATACAACTTCTTTATCAAGATCGTCTCTAACAAATGACCAGTTTACCATAGTAACCGGACCAGTTAGCATCCCTTTTACAAATTTTTCGGTTAAACTTTGCGCATAAGTTATCCACTCTATACTCATAGGTTTTTCTCTGCTTATATCTCCATATATTATAGGAGGTTTTACGCATCTACTTCCATAGCTTTGAACCCAGCCGTTTTCGCTAAAAGCCACTCCATTTAGCATATCGGCAAAATATTCGACCATATCGTTTCTCTCAAACTCGCCGTGAACCAAAATATCAAGTCCTATCTCTTCTTGAACTTTTATGCAATATTTAATAAACTCTTTTATCTTTTTCTTATACTCTACTTCTGTTATCGCTCCTGTTTTGTAATCTCTTCTTACTTTCCTAACTTCAAAAGTTTGAGGAAAGCTTCCTATCGTAGTCGTTGGTAAAATTGGATATTTTAAAACTTCATGCTGAATTTTCAATCTTTCAATAGCACTAATATCTCTTTGTTTATCTTTATCTTTTAGATTTTTTAGTCTATTTTGGACATCCTCGTTATGAATTTGCAATGAAGTTTTTCGTGTTTGGTTTGCTTTCTTGTTTGAATTATAAATTTCTATCTCTTTTTCATCAAGCTCCAAGCCTCTATAAAGCTTATCGATAATTCTAATCTCATCAAGTTTTTCTAACGCAAAAGCAAGCCAGGATTTGATATTTTTATCCAAAATCTTCTCATATTTTAAAGTGTATGGCACATGTAGAAGCGAACAACTTGTTGCTACATAAACTCTATCTTTGTCAATCTCTAAAGAGTTTAAAAACTCTACCTTTTTATCTATATCGCTTATCCAAATATTTCTACCGTCAACTACACCGGCTATTAATATTTTGTCGCTATTTGCTATCTTTGGGATAGATTTTAAATTTTTTGATCCGTAAACAAAATCAAGAGCGATCCCTTTTATTTTGGTATCAACCAAAATATCCACCCCTTCATTTGCCCTCTCAAAATATGTGGATACGAAAATATCGATATTGTTAGATATTTCGCTTAATTTATTATAAGCATATTTTAAAGCCTCAAGCTCTTTTTTAGAAGGATCTTTTACTAATGCTGGCTCCTCAAACTGAACGGTTATATGGGTATCCAATTTTGAGATAATTTTTAAAATATTCCCATAAGCCTCTATTGCACCGCAAATCTCATCAAGAGGATCGTTTCCTTTTGCTCCTCTTGAAAAACTCAAAAAGCTAACCGGACCAATGATGTTGATTTTTGGTTTAATTTTGAGCTCTTTTGCTTCTTTATACTCTTTTATGATTTTTTCGCAATTTGGGATAAACTTTTGATTTGACTCAATTGTTGGAACAAAATAGTGATAGTTTGTATTTAGCCACTTAGTCATAGCAAGAGCTTTATGAGTTTTATCTCCCCTTGCCATAGCAAAATATCTATCGATACCCTCAACATCTTGATACTCTTTTGGCTCGCATCCAAGCATTACGATAGTATCTATCATATTATCATAATAACTAAAATCGTTTACGCTTATAAAATCTATTTTGGCCTCTTTTTGATAATTTAAATGCCTAACTCTTAGCTCTTTTGAAACTTTTTCTAACTCTTCAAAACCAATTTCACCACTCCAATACTTCTCAAGTGCAAATTTTAACTCTCTTTTCTCTCCTATTCTTGGAAACCCGTGTATATAAGTCATTATCACTCCTTATTATTCAAATGTTCGAAGTCGGACTTCGAAGTTTTTAAAAAAATTGTAAATGTTAAGGTAATATCGCAATTTATAGAAAATAAAATGTTTGAAGTCGGACTTCGAAGTTGGAGGAGCTATTCCGGTTTTTGTTTTTCTACATTTGCATATGGGCGGTTTTTTAATGCGGGAGAGTTTTAATGTTTTATAAGCTAAACAAGCAAAAAATATATTGCAAAAACAGGGTTTTTTGGATATTAAAGCCAAAAAATTAAAAAACTTTTGAAATAGACTCTCTAACGGAGGCGGATCTTCATCGCAAGTTTCGTCATCTTTATCATAATTTATTATTTTTAAAATATAGCTTTTAAATGCACTATTTAAAGAGGTCAATTTTGCGCAAGATGTGGTAGCGGCAATTGCCTGAAGAGAAAAATATTTGCCTTTAAAACCTTTAGCTATCATCTTTTTTACTCTCAAGAAATCTTTCTAAAATTAGTGCGGCGGCAATTGAGTCTATTTTTCCATCTTTTTTATGTCTAAACTGCCCTTTTGTTAACTCTTTTGCTTCATATGATGTAAAACTTTCGTCTATATAATGAATTTTTCCAGAAAATTGGATCAAATCTACAAAATGCTTAACTCTTTTTTTCATCTCTTCTTCACTACTTCCACCAAGGGGAACGCCTACCACAAGCTCTTTTATATCCCACTCTTTTAAAAAATTTTCAACCTCTTTTGCCGCTTGAAGTCTGTTTTTTCTAACGATTGCGTTTTGAGGTAAAACGATTTTACCATCAAGAGTTATTGCTACTCCAATTCTTTTTAAACCTACGTCAATTGCTGCTATTTTTTTCATTTTCCTAAACAGAATTCTCCAAACATTTTATCTAAAAGCTCGGCACTCTCCATCGGTCTGGTTATTGAAGCTATAGCCTTAATTGCGTCGTTTATATGATAGGCAAAAATCTCAAGCTCTCCCATTTTTAAAGGAGTAAAGGCTTTTTCTATAGATAAAAGTGCATCTTTAACCGCATCTATCTGCCTTTTTGAGATCAGTAATATCTCATCCCCTTTTGCATAAGAATTTAATAGCTCTTCAAGTCTATTTAAAAGTTTGGAAATATCTTTTTTTACGCTCAATTTTATAGGATTGAATTCTTTTATTTCACTATCGTCAAATTTTTGCTCTAAATCTGCTTTATTCAAAATCACAATAAAATCTTTTTGATCTTTATATTTTTTAATAAGCTCAATTATATTTTTATCTTCTTTTGTTAACTCTTTACTTGCATCAAACATAGCTATGATTATATCGCTTGTCTCTATCGCTTTGATACTTCTTTGAATACCTATTTTTTCGATTGTATCTTTAGCTTCTCTAATGCCGGCGGTATCTACCATTCTAACAAGATGCGTTCCTATCATTACGTTTTCTTCGATAGTGTCTCTTGTAGTTCCTTCTATTTCGCTAACAATAGCCCTTTCATAACTTAATAACTTATTTAAAAGGGAACTTTTCCCGGTATTTGGTTTTCCAATAATTGAAACTTTAAATCCCTCGATTAGTCCCGCTCTTCTTTGGCTGGATGTTAGAGTGGTCGATAGTTTTTCTTTTATTTTAATTAGCTGATCTTCAATCTGCTCCATTAGATCTTTAGGAAGATCTTCTTCGGCATAATCTATATTTACTTCCGCGTAAGCTAAAATTTTGATTAGAGACTCCCTTATATCTTCTATATACTCTTTTAATTCCCCTTTTAGCTGTTTAGCTAAAATTTTTGCTGCATCTTCACTTTTTGCCTCTATTAGTTTCGCGATAGCTTCAGCTTCTGTTAAATCTATTTTGCCGTTTAGAAAAGCTCTCTTGCTAAATTCACCAGGATTTGCCAATCTTGCGCCATACTCAATGACAGTATCTAAAATCTTTCTTGCAACAATTATGCCTCCATGGCATTGAAATTCTATAATGTCTTCACCAGTAAATGAAAAAGGGGATTTAAAATAGATAATAATACTTTGATCTATAATTTCTTTATTTTTATCGTAAAGCAAGGATAGTGTAGCGTATCTTGGAGTAAATCCATCTTTTTTAGAAATTTTTTTGGCAATTTCCAACGCCTTGTCGCCGCTTACTCTTACAATCGCTATCGAGCCTATTCCGTGACTGGTTGCTATGGCGGCAATGGTATCATTATTCATTTTTTTTTGTTAAACTCGTTTACTATAATATATTTTTCACCCTGTCTGTTTGTCCTTATTGCGACATATTTATTTGGAAAAACTTCTCTTAGCTCTTTTAGCGCAATCTGAACTAAAACTCCATCAAGAGGTTTTGTCTGTCCTCTTCCCTCTTTTTTTATTTTTTCTATTAAAGGTTTTAAATAGTTTTTAATCATCTCTTCTTGAGATTTTAAAAATTCGGCAATCTCAAGTCTAATTTGTAGATTGTATTTTGAATTAATCCAGTTAAAGAGCATATAAGAGAGTGCTTTATACCTATATCCCTCTTTTCCTATCAAAAGCGCAGAATCAGGCCCACTAAATTCTATCAGTAGAGTATTGTCATCATAAGGCTTTACAACTACTTTTTCAATATCAAAACAGGCCTCTTTAAAAAGATCGTTAATTTTTTCTTCAACTTCTTTAGCGATATCCTCTATTGAAGTTTTTTCTTTATAAAAATCACTAAACTCCTCTTTAATTTCAGGAAGTTTGATCTCTTTTTTTACCTCTTTTTTTTCTGTTTTTTCTTTTGTCTCTTCTTTTGTTTCCTGTTTTATAAATGATGGTTTTTGAGCCTCGATAGGTTTTGAAATTTCGACTGGTTTTGTCTTGGTTATCTCTTTTTTTTCAACGACTATCTTTTCCTCAACTTTTTCTTCAACTTTCTCCTCTTTCAAAGGTTTTTTACAAGTAGCCAAAATTATTGCGTTTTTTTTGCCAAAGCCTAAAAATCCCTTTGATGGGTGTTGAATAACCTCTATTTCAAGATCGGTTATGGAACATCCAAGCTCAATAGAAGCTTTTTTATAAGCCTCTTCTAAGGTATTGGCTTCTATTTTTTTGCCATTTTCCATTTTAGCTTTCCTTTTGGACAACTTTTTTAGCTTCAAAAGCTTTGTTTACTATCAATTGCTGAATAATGGATAAAATATTGTTAACAAACCAATACAGCGTCAAACCTGCCGGAAATGTTATAAAGAAAAAAGTAAAAACTATTGGAAGATATTGAAAAATCTTCTGCTGCATAGGATCCGTTATTGTTGTAGGAGTGATTTTTTGATGAATAAACATCGTTGCTCCCATCAATATAGGCAAAATAAAGTATGGATCCATTACGCTTAAATCTTTTATCCATAAAATCCATTCAGCGCCTTTAAGCTCTATCGCGTTTAATAGCACTCTATATATAGCAAAAAATACCGGAATTTGCAACAATAGCGGCAAACACCCACCCATCGGATTTGCACCATGCTTTTTATAAAGCTGCATCATATGAGCGTTTAATTTTTGAGGGTCTCCTTTATATTTTTGCTGTAACTCTTTAATTTTTGGAGACAGCTCTTTTAGTTTTTGCATAGATACCATTCCCTTAAAAGTAAGTGGGAATAGAACAATTCTTATTAAAATAGTTAATATTACTATAGCCCAGCCCCAGTTACCAACAAAGTTATAAATTGCAAGAA
>NZ_CEXZHP010000083.1:0-6103 GCF_982775275.1 Nitrosophilus sp. | reverse complement strand
AACATTGCGTTAGCAAAAATCGCATCCGACTTGAGCGAAATTTAGTAATTTTTCAGAGCACTCAATTTTTAATTCCCGGATTTTAGGAGAGTTATGAAAAAATTTTTCTTATCTATTTTAGTCTCTCTTTTTTTTATCGCTTGTGCTAAAAATCCCTATATTAATAGATCTCAACTTATCTTAATCTCCCCATCTCAAGAGATCGCCCTTGGAATGCAAGCAAAAAATGAGATATTAAAAAAGTATAAAATTTGCAAAGACCCTTATCTTAACGATCTGGTAAGAAGAGTCTCAAGAAAAATAGCTTTGGTGGCCGAGAGGGAATTTCATCCAAATTTTAAATGGGAGTTTTATCTTCTAAAATCAAATCAAATAAACGCTTTTTGTCTTCCAGGTGGAAAAATATTTGTATATACCGGGCTATTAAAAATTGTTGAAAATGAAGATCAGTTAGCTACCGTTATAGGGCATGAGGTTGCACACGCTATATTAAGACACGGTAGCGAAAGAGCAAGTATAGCAATGCTGAGCGATTTGGCAAAATCTTTAATAGAAAAAGGGCTTGATATATCTTCTAATAGATGGGGTCCTATTTTTGACTTGGCATATGGAGTTGGAAGTAGATATGGACTTATTTATCCATATAGTAGGCAATTTGAATATGAAGCTGATCAAGTGGGACTATATCTTATGTATAAAGCTTGTTATGATTTAAATGAGGCTATAAGATTTTGGCAAAAATTAATTAAAATCAAAAAAGATAAACTCCCACAATTTTTATCTACTCATCCTTCAGATTTAAATAGAATTAGAAAGATAAAAAGATATATTGAGTATTTAAAAACGGTTCCAAGAGAGTGTGGGTGAGTTTGTTAAAATGGTTAAAATGGTTGAGTGGTTGGGTGGTTGAGTAGTTAATTTTAAAGTTAGAAAGTTAGAAAGTGAAAAAGTTAGAAAGTGGAAATGAATATCACCAATTCCCAATTCCCAATTCCCATTTACCAATGTCTAATGTCTAATGTCTAATGTCCAATGTCTAAATTGGTTAATTAGTTGGTTAGTTAGATAGTTAGAAATTGAGAGCATTCAATCATATATTATCTCTTAATCTATTTTTTGATAAAATCGGGCAAAATTTTTAAAAGGAAAAGTATGGAGTGTGAATTTCCCACAATTAACGAAGAAACACAAACATTAAAAGAGATTTTTAAAGAGGTTAAAACGATTGCAGTTATTGGTCTTTCTCCAAACCCTCAAAAAGATAGTCATAAAGTTGCCGCGTATCTACAAAAAGTTGGATATAAGATAGTCCCGGTATATCCAAAAGGCGAGGAGATTTTAGGTGAGAGAGTCTATAAAAGTTTAAAAGAGATACCATTTAAAATAGATATGGTTGATATTTTTAGAAAACCGGCAGCCGTAATGCCTATCGTTGAAGCGGCTATTGAAAGAGGAGATGTAAAGGTTATTTGGATGCAGGTAGGAATAGTTAATAACGAGGCGGCAAAGAAGGCTAAAGAGGCTGGAATGAAAGTTGTTCAAAATAGATGTTCAATGGTTGATCACAAAAATTTAGTTTAAGGAAATTGGATGATTGATCTTCAAAGGATTGAAGAAGCAAGCAAAAGAGTAAAAAAGGTTGCCGTAAAAACTCCTTTTGCTTTTGCTCCCGTTTTATCAAAAAGAGCAGGATGCAAAATTTATTTAAAAAAAGAAAATCTCCAGATAACTGGGGCTTTTAAGATTAGAGGCGCTTTTAATAAAATCTCTTTGTTGAGCGATGATGAGAAAAAAAAAGGCGTAGTAGCTGCAAGCGCAGGCAATCACGCACAAGGAGTGGCTTTTAGCGCAAACTATTTTAATATTAAAGCCACTATCGTTATGCCAGAAAACACACCTCTTACAAAAATCAACGGAGTTAAAGCCTACGGAGCCGAAGTTTTGCTTCATGGTTCAAATTATGATGAAGCTTATATGTATGCCGTAGAATACGCCAAAAAGGAAGGATTGGTTTTTGTTCACCCTTTTGCAGATATTGATGTAATGGCTGGACAAGGAACCATTGCTTTGGAGATATTGGATGAGATTGAAGATTTGGATTTGGTTGTTGTTCCTATAGGAGGAGGCGGTTTGATTGCCGGAATGGCAAGCGCTATAAAACAGAAAAATCCAAAAATAAAAGTTATAGGAGTTACGGCTGCTGGTGCCCCTGCTCTTAGGAATTCTTATTTTTTAGGTAAACCAGTAGATTCAACAGAGGTTAGAACCATAGCAGATGGTATAGCTGTAAGAGACACATCAAAAGAGACTTTAGATATTATATTAGAATGTGTAGACGATATTGTAGAAGTTGATGATGAAGAGATAGCCGATGCGATTTTATTTTTATTGGAAAATCAAAAGCTTGTTGTAGAAGGAGCCGGAGCGGTTGGGGTAGCCGCACTATTATATGATAAACTCGATATCAACGAAAATTCAAAAGTTGCCATAATATTAAGCGGGGGAAATATAGATGTTACTATGCTTTCGGTTATTATCGAAAAGGGTTTGATAAAATCCTATAGAAAAATGAAACTGATAGTGACTTTGATAGATAAGCCCGGATCTTTGATGAAATTGACTGAAATTTTAGCGAGTGTTAGCGCAAATATAGTTCAAATCGGTTATGATAGAACCTCGGCATCTTTAGCTTACGGGGATGCAAATGTCTCAATAGGACTTGAAACAAAGGGAAAAGAACATCAAGAAAAAATTAGAGAGCTTTTAACACTTCACGGATATAGATTTTACGAGGAATCTTAATGATAGCAATTGATATTGGATCAAACTCTTTAAGGGCTGTACAGATAGATTGTTATAGTTTTAAAAAGATTTTTGAATATGAAAAAATAGTCCAAACGGCACAAGATCTAATATCCACAAAAAAGATTTCAAAAATTGCGGTTGATAAAATTGTAGAGGCTATAAATGAGATAAAAAATAGTGTAGATTTTACAAAAGATGAGGTAAAAGCGGTTGCAACCGCTGCTTTTAGAAAGGCTTTAAATAAAGATGAGGTAATAGAAGAGATAAGATTAAAAACGGGAGTAGATGTTGAGATAATAGATCCGGATCTTGAAGGATATTATAGTGCTATTGCGGCTCAGCATACTTTAGCCTCTTTTGGACTTGAAGATGAGAAATTTTTGCTTTGCGATATAGGCGGAGGTTCAACTGAATTTGTATTTAAACATAGAGACGAGATCGTAACTAAAAGTTTTAATTTGGGGATAGTTACAGCATGGGAAAGATATAAAAATATAGATCAGCTAAAAATCGGCATAAAAAAATATATGAATGAGATAAAAATATTTTTAAAAGATCTATACGAAATATTTTCTAAACCAAAAAGATTTGTAGCAACAGGGGGAACGCCGACCACTATAGCCGCTATTAAAAAAGGATTAAATTATAAAACCTACGATTCAAAAATAGTAAACGGCACGGTAATTTTTCCTATAGATATAGATAATGCTCTAAGAAAACTTTTGGCTTTATCTAAAAAAGAGAGAGCAAAACTTGTAGGTGAGGGTAGGGAAGATTATATAATTGCTGGAGTTTTGATTTTGAAAGAGATTATGAGAGTGGCCGATTTTGATGAGATATTTGTTTGTGATGATGGAGTTAGGGAGGGCGTTGCGATAGCTGAATGCAAGAAAAAGATTTTATAAGTTTTATATTTATAAAAATGATACAATTTTAAAGTTTTAAAAAAATAGTTTTAGATAAAATAAGATAAATTTTATCTTTTTTAATATTTTAGGAGAAAAGATGGAAAAAATGACCGGTGCGCGAATGGTAGTTGAAGCTATGCGCAAAGAGAATATTGAAGTTGTTTTTGGATATCCAGGCGGAGCTATAATGAATGTTTATGATGAGATATATAAACATAAATATTTTCAACATATATTAACCCGCCATGAGCAAGCAGCCGTGCATGCGGCCGATGGCTACGCGCGAGCCACTGGAAAAGTGGGTGTGGCTTTCGTTACAAGCGGTCCTGGTTTTACAAACGCGGTAACTGGACTTGCGACGGCTTATATGGACTCAATTCCTTTAGTTGTAATTAGCGGGCAGGTTCCCATTAGTATGATTGGAACGGACGCTTTTCAAGAGATCGATGCGGTTGGAATAAGTAGACCATGTACAAAACATAATTTTTTAGTAAAAGATGTAAAAGAGCTTCCAATTATTCTGAAAGAGGCATTTTATCTTGCAAGAAGCGGAAGGCCTGGGCCTGTACATGTGGATATTCCAAAAGATGTTACCGCTCAACTTGGCGAGTTTAACTATCCAGACGAAATAAGACTTGAGACATATAAGCCTACCTATAAAGGAAATATGCGCCAAATTAAAAAAGCCGTTGATGCGATAGCAAAGGCTAAAAAACCGGTCTTTTATTTGGGCGGTGGAATTGTTAGAAGCGGATCTTATGAACTTGTTAGAGAAATTGTTGAAATATCGGGTATTCCGGCCGTTGAAACATTGATGGCAAGAGGCGTTTTAAGATATGATGATCCCCATCTTCTTGGTATGGTTGGAATGCACGGAACATATGCGGCAAATATGGCTATGAGTGAAGCGGATCTTTTGATAGCTTTAGGCCCTAGATTTGACGATAGAGTTACAGGAAAATTGAGCGAATTTGCAAAATATGCCCAAATTATTCATGTTGATATAGATCCAAGCAGTATTGGAAAATTGGTGCATGTGGATTATCCTATCGTTGGTGATTTGAAAAATGTTTTGAAAGATATGCTTCCTTTAATCAAAGAAAAGGTAGATAAAAATAGATATGAGGGTTGGAGAGAGATATTAAAAAGATATGAAGAACTTCATCCTTTAACATATGAAGATAGCGACAAGGTTTTAAAACCGGAATGGGTAATACAAAGGGTTGGAGAAAAACTTAAAGGAAAAGCAAGAATTTCTACAGATGTTGGACAGCATCAAATGTGGACCGCCCAGTTTTACCCTTTTACCAGACCAAACGAATTAATAACAAGCGGAGGTCTTGGGACGATGGGGTTTGGCTTTCCGGCCGCTATGGGCGTAAAAAGAGGCGTAGAGGATGAGATATCTATAAACTTTAGTGGTGATGGGTCTATATTGATGAATATACAAGAGTTAATAACTGCTGTTGAATATAGGCTTCCAGTGATAAATATAGTTTTAAATAACCACTATTTAGGAATGGTTAGACAGTGGCAAACATTTTTTTATGATAAAAGATACGCAGAAACCGATCTTTCTATGCAGCCAGATTTTGTAAAGGTAGCTGAGAGCTTTGGAGGAATAGGGTATAGAGTGGAAACGAAAGATGAATTTGATAAAGCCCTTGATGATGCCATTAGTAAAGGTGTTGTTGCTATTATAGACGTAATTATAGATAGATATGAAAATGTTTTACCAATGGTTCCAGCCGGTGGTTCGTTATATAATATGCTTTTAGAGTATAAGGACTAATCATGAATGAAAGAAGAGTAATTTCTGTTATAGTAGAAAATGAACATGGGGTTTTATCAAGAATTTCAGGACTTTTTGCAGGAAGAGGTTATAATATAGAAACTTTAACAGTAGCTCCCATACCTGGATCAAAATTTTCACGATTAACTATAGTGACATCTGGAAGTCCAAGGGTTATAGAGCAGATAATTAAACAGCTTCATAAATTGATTCCGGTTTATAAAGTGATAGAGCATGAAGAGCTTATAGAAAAAGAGATGGTTTTGGCAAAAATTCCTCTTGGAGAGAGATTGGCCGATGTTGAAGCTTTGTGTAAAGCCTACAATGGAAGCATCGTTAACGTAGGTAAAGAAGGAATAATAGTAATGGTGGCGGATGAGCCAAAAAGAGTAAAAAATTTTATTCATGCATTAGATAGATTTAATCCAAAAGAGATAATTAGAGGGGGAGTCGTAGCTATCGAGAGATAGGTTTTGGTGATTTTGGTTAAAATGGTTGAGTGGTTGAGTGGTGAGAAAGTTAGAAAGTTAGAGAGTGAGAAAGTGAGCAAGGGCAAAACCCGTAGGGTTTTAGAAAGCAAACTGCTTTGCTTTTGTGC
>NZ_CEXZHP010000082.1:0-6198 GCF_982775275.1 Nitrosophilus sp. | reverse complement strand
CCTATTTAAACCAGGATAAGGAGATTTTCCATCCCAAAAAAGCGCCAAAAAATATCTATTTGGAAATAGAAAATCTTAAAAAACTCACCCTTAAAACTTCCGATAATATTATATTGGAAGGAGCTTTTGTAAAAAACAAAGATCACAACCCTTTAATTATCTATTTTGGCGGAAATTCAAACAACGCTCTTGCTTTTTTAAACGTGGTTAAAGATATAAAAGATTTTAATTTTTTAGTTTTTAACTATAGAGGATATGCAAACTCTTCTGGATTGCCATCACAAAATAAAATTTTAAGCGACGCTATAGAGATATATGATCATTTTGCAAAAGGCATGGATGTCTATCTGATCGGTAGAAGCCTTGGAAGCTCAGTAGCGGCTTATCTTGCAAGTAAAAGAGAGGTTAAGGGTTTAGTCCTTATAACGCCTTTTGATTCTATATTGAACCTTGCAAAAGATAAATACCCCTATCTTCCTATGAAACTAATTTTAAAACACCCTTTTGAAACATATAAATATATTGAGTTTGTAAGAGCCCCGGTAGCGGTAATAAACGTAGAAAATGATGAGGTAATTCCTTACAAAAATTATCTAAATTTGGAAAAACATATTAGAAATCTTGTTTTTAAAAAAACCCTAAAAGATACAACACATATGGCAGTTTTTACCCATCCGGAATTCTTAGATACTTTAAAAAAAGCATTAAAAATATTAAAAAAAGCACAATGAAAACGGCAATTTTATTAATTTTTATAAATTTATATCTTTTTTCGGCCCAGATTCAGTCAAATTATATGCTTGAAATTTATGAAGAGGGTAAGATTTTATCAAAAAAATTGGAAAAAATTAAAAAATTTCCAACCATTAAAAGAGCGTTGGAAGCAAAATTTGTTGATTTAAACAAACTAAACAAAGAATTTAAAAAACTATCCGATTTTAATAAAAAAGCCAAAATTTTTAATAAAGAGGAGATTCAAAAAATAAAAAACATAATAAAAAAGCTACAGGTTTATAAACCTAAACCTATAGCTTAAGAGATACAATCCAAAGCCTCTTGCATAAGCGTTATATGATAATCTTCTTGATTGTTTATAAACTCAAAAAAGTTAGAAAGTTCCTCATCTTTAACAGCAGCAGCCAATGCCTTGCATTGCTCTTTTGCTCCTTTTTCTTCCTCAATTCCGTCAAGTAAAAACTTTTTTAAATCCTTAAATTTATAAATATCTTCCATTACCACTCTTGGAAGAGACAATAGTCCCATTTTTGACTGCATAATCGCAAAGCTTTTTAAATGAAACATCGATTCATATATTAGATCTTCATAAATTGAGTAAAGTTTTACATTATCTGTGTGAAGCGAAGAGTATAAATAAACTAAAATCAGTTCATACTCTTTATAGCTCTCTTCGAATAAAAATAGAGTCAAGGCATCAAGAGATGTTTTGTCAAGCTCTTTATTTGGATATTTCATAGATCTATCGAAGGCTTCTATTTTAAAATTTTTTATTTTTTTAAACTCTTTTAACTTAGTAATCATATACTTTTCATCATTTTTTATTCTCTTAAAAAGCTCGCTTTTTTGATAATATAACTCTATAGCCAAAAGCTCGTCTATTAATTTATCTACTAATTCATGAAAATCTTCAACCTTTATCTCTATATTTTCTCTATCAAAATCTATATCATCTGAATTTTTAATAATATCTTTGGCAAGCCATTTTAAGTGTCTAAACTCTATTAAGCTAAAATCATATAAAACATCAAAAATCTCCCCTTTTGGGATACTAAAGGCCCCGTACAATACTTTTAACCATAACTCATGCTTTTTTTGAAAAACTTTTTTCATACAAAATCCTTTTATTAGTTTGACTCTGGTTGGGGACAAGATAGAGTTACATACTCTATATGCTCTTTTTTTATCCCTTTTTTCCTATCTTCATAATCTTTCACGGCAGCTAAAAAAGCTCTTGCGACTACTTCTCCACAAGCCGCGTCTGCTGGAGGATTGTCTTTGATCCTATCTAACACTTTTTGAGTAAATTCCACTCCATCTTTTATAGTTCCTCTTTTATACTCTTGGCTAAAAAGGCTCCCGCTAACTAGCGTTGTCCCGCATCCGTTAGTTTGCCATTTGATATCCAAAATTTTTTGGGTTGAGGGATCTACTTTTAACTCGATTATTACCATCTCTTTGCTAATTTCGTTTTTCCCTATACCTCTTGCATCATACTCTTGCATTTTCCCATAATTTTTAGGATCCATCAAATGTTCTAAATATTTTGGATTAATATCTGGTATTTGCTCCATTGCTACCCTTTTGATAAAATATCTAAGAAATTATACCATTAAAGGAAAATTTTGAAGAGCGACAAAAAACAGCAAAAGTATGAAAGATTAAAATATATAAGAGAGTTGGAGAGATTTACAAACAGAGTGGTTAATTTTTTAAATAAAGAAGATATTACAAAAGAGGAGTTTAAAAAATTCATAGATAAAATTTTTAAAAATTTGGAAAATATAAAAAAAGTTATTTTAAAAAACGAATATTTAACTTCATTGGAAAAATTTGTAGAAAAAACAGCAAATCTTCCTTTATCAAATAAAGATATTAAAGAGATAAAAGAGGATACCTTATATGAAGCAAACAGGCTTAGAAAATTAAAAAGGGTAAAAAGTTATCAAAAAGATAAACATAAAAAAAGAGATTATTAAAAGTGATGGGAGATCCCATCACTTGATTAAAATATAGAAAGAAGCACACCAGCTGCTACCGCTGAACCGATAACACCGGCAACGTTTGGTCCCATAGCGTGCATTAACAATACATTTGTCGGATCTTCTCTCATACCCTCTTTGTTTGCAACCCTTGCCGCCATCGGAACCGCACTAACTCCGGCCGCACCTATTAGAGGATTGATCGGTTCGCTTGAGATTTTATTCATTATTTTGCCCATAATTACGCCTGCGGCTGTACCTATAGCAAAGGCAACAAGTCCTAAAGCCAAAATCCCAAGAGTTTCCGGAACCAAAAATTTTTCAGCCGCAAGTTTTGATCCTACCGCTAATCCTAAAAATATCGTAACTATATTGATAAGCTCGTTTTGCATAGTTTTTGATAATCTCTCAACTACGCCAGACTCCCTAACAAAATTTCCAAAAGTTAAAGCTCCGATTAACGGAGATGATTCTGGAAGAATCAATATAGTAAGAACCAATACCGTCAAAGGAAAAAGTATTTTTTCAAGTCTGCTCACTTTTCTTCCGGTTTTCATTTTTATCTTTCTCTCTTCGGGAGTTGTCAAAGCTCTCATAATCGGAGGCTGGATAACAGGAACTAAAGCCATATAGCTATATGCGGCAACCGCTATCGCTCCTAAAAGATCCGGGGCCAATTTGGAAGCGATAAATATCGAAGTAGGCCCATCTGCTCCACCGATAATTGAGATTGCTGCCGCATCTTGAAGACTAAAATCAAAAAGTCCCATTTGACTAAGAGCAACAGCACCTACAAGAGTCCCAAAAATTCCAAACTGAGCGGCGGCACCTAAAAGAGCGAGTTTTGGATTTGCCAAAAGGGGACCAAAGTCGGTCATCGCTCCAACACCCATAAATATTAAAAGAGGAAAGAGCTCGTTTGCGATACCCGCTTTATAAAGTTCTCCTATAAATCCGTGATCCCCTATAATATTTGCTAAAGGAATATTTGCCAAAAGTCCGCCAAAACCTATAGGTATCAATAAAAGTGGCTCAAAACCTTTTGCTATAGCAAGATAAAATAGTAAAAAAGAGATACCTATCATAATAATTCGTCCAAAACTTTGGTGAAATTTGCTCATCTCTTCACCAAGAGCATTTTTTGCACCCTCTTTTGGACTAAAAATTGCATAAATGCCGGTCTGTTTATAAAAACCCACAAAAAGATCTGCAACACTCTTTTCATGAACCTCTTTTTCAACCTTTTTTTCTTTATCTGCGCTCATATGATTTACCGTAGCTATAGCGCCTATTGGCACCAATACAACCATAAGAGCCAAGAAAAAACCAATTAATCTTTTTTTCATAGGCTTACTCCATTGTCGCTAAAACTTGTCCCTCTTGGACACTATCGTTAACTTTCACCGCAATATTGGCTATTACTCCATCTTTTGGCGCAGGAACGTCTATCTCCATTTTCATAGCCTCAAGGATCATTATCTTATCTCCCGCTTTTACTTTATCTCCCGGATTAACAAGTATCTTCCATACGTTTCCGGGAACCGCGGCCTTAATCTCGGTCATCCCCCCGGCAGATTCGCCTTTACTCTCTTGCTCTTCAACAACAACCTCTTTTTTTGCTTCTGCTTGCGGTTTTACCTCAACATTTCCCTCTGCAACCTCAACAGTAAATTTTTCACCATCCACGATAACAGTATAAATTCCGCTAGTTTTACCCATGCTCTTTTTCTCCTCATCTTCTTTTTTTCTTATCATTAATGGACTCTCGCCTTTTAAAAACGCTATACCTTTATCCCCGCAGGCTGCGGCGATAAAAATATTTTCTTCTGATGTCTCGATATTTTCTTCTTCAAGCTTTTTCTTCCAGTAAGAGATAGATTTTGTTTCATCGCGATCGGCTATATCAAGAGGATTCTCTTTTGTTGGAGGAAGCTTTAACTGCTCACTTGCAAGCTCAACGATAGCAGGATCTGGCTCAACCGGAGTTTTTCCAAAATAGCCAAGAACCATTTTCCCATATCCAGGGGCTATCTTTTTCCACGGACCAAACATTACGTTGTTAAAGGCCTGTTGCCAATAAAATTGACTAACTGGAGTTACGCTTGTTCCAAAACCACCCTTTTCTACAACCTCTCTCATGGCTTTAATAACTTCGGGATATTTATGTAAAATGTTATTGTCTCTCATCATTTGAGTATTTGCAGTTAGTGCGCCTCCGGGCATAGGAGAAAAAGGAATAAGAGGACTAACTTGAGTAGCTTCTGGTGGAATAAAATACTCTTTTAAACAATCTTTCAATACCTCTTCATACTCCAATACCTTCTCCATATCGAGTCCGCCAAGATCATAAGGCTTTCCTTTTACAGCATGAAGCATAGTTATAATATCTGGCTGACTCGTTCCTCCGCTAACCGGAGCGGCTGCTAGATCGATGCCGTCAACTCCAGCTTCCAGTGCGGCTAAATAACAGGCCACGCTAACACCGGCGGTTTCGTGAGTATGAAGTCTTATATGCACATCTTTACCCAAAATTTTTCTTGCCATTTTAATAGTATCATAAACCTTTTGTGGAGAGCTTGTTCCGCTTGCGTCTTTAAAGGCCAACGAATCAAACTCTATCCCTCTATCTAAAATCTCTCTTAAAGTCTTTTCATAAAACTCAGGCGTATGGGCTCCTTCGCACCCGGGAGGAAGATCCATAATGGTTATAACAACCTCATGTTTCATTCCATATTTTTTAATACATTTGGAACTATACTCAAGATTATCAACATCATTTAGCGCATCAAAGTTTCTAACCGTAGTAGTTCCGTGCTTTGCAAAAAGTTTTGCAAAAAGATCTATCATCTCCCTACTTCCGGTATCAAGCATAACGGTATTGATGCCCCGAGCCAGGATTTGCAGATTTGCTTCAGGACCAACTTTTTCTCTAAATGCGTCCATCATATCAAAGGCATTCTCTCTTAAATAGAAAAAAAGGCTTTGAAACCTTGCTCCCCCACCAAATTCAAAATGGGTTATTCCTACATCTTTTGCAGCATCCAGAGCAGGTAAAAAATCTTTCATTAAAACCCTTCCTCCAAAAACGGACTGAAATCCGTCACGGAAGGTGGTGTCCATTATATCTATATATTTTTTCTTCATATCCACCTCTTTTTATGAATTTTTCATATGATGAATCGCCGCGACTATTGCGGCAACCTTTTTTTGCTTATCTTTTTTTGACGGAACTTCTTCCTCTTCCTTGTGAGGAAAATATTTCTCAACAAGCTTATGCTGCCAGTTGAGCACAAGCACCATCAAATACAAAAAAATAAAAACGATTCCCATACCAAGAATCATATATTTAATGGCTTCAAGTATCATTTTATACTCCAAAATTTAAAATCATTTTGCATATTTTATGGCAATTTTGCTTATAATATCTTTTTATTTTTAATATTATTGACAAAAATATCTATTTTTATACAATTTTACATAC
>NZ_CEXZHP010000081.1:0-6453 GCF_982775275.1 Nitrosophilus sp. | reverse complement strand
CAGAAGATGAAAAAGAGTTGATAAAACTGCCAGGTGTTGGAAGGAAAACCGCTCATGTTATTATGTTTGAGTATTTCAAAAAAAATTTAATGGCTGTAGATACTCATGTTTTTAGGGTTGCTCATAGATTAAGATTGAGTGATGCAAAAACAAGAGAGGCTACCGAAAAAGATCTTG
The DNA here is from genome assembly GCF_982775275.1 of Nitrosophilus sp. Taxonomy (NCBI): domain Bacteria; kingdom Pseudomonadati; phylum Campylobacterota; class Epsilonproteobacteria; order Nautiliales; family Nitratiruptoraceae; genus Nitrosophilus; species Nitrosophilus sp. The sequence continues at coordinate 6,276 of NZ_CEXZHP010000081.1, read as the reverse complement.
TTGAAGCTTTCCAAACTAACTTGCATGATGTCCATCAAGCAATGGTGCTATTTGGAAGATATATATGCAAAGCGAAAAATCCAAAATGTGAAGAGTGTTTTTTATATGATCTATGTGACAGCGAAGATAAAAAAATAGTAAAAAAAGATTAAAAAGCTAATTGAAAGATCTAACTATATCCTTTACTATATCGTATAAAATCGATATCGATTTTATTTCAACCTTCTCCTTTTTTGAGTGGGGATTGTAGATATTTGGTCCGATAGAGACAATCTGTATATTTGGAAATTTACTGCTTAGCACCGCACTTTCAAGTCCAGCATGTATAGCTTTGAATTTGACATCTTTAAAATATTTTTGATAAATTTTCTTTACCTTCATCGAAAAATCGGTAATTTTTGGCTCCCAAGGGGGATATTTTCCCTCGCTAACATTTTTAAAACCAAATGAACTAAAATATAATTTAGTTTCAATTTCAATGTTGTTTAACTCTTTTTTATTCATACTCCGAGCGGATAAAGCGATATTTAGCTCATTTATATTTAGATCGACTAATGCCAGGTTAATACTGGTTTTTGGGATCTTTAACTCAAAATCGCAACCTCTAACCCCGTGAGGAAAAGCCGCTAATATTTTTATTAGTTTTTCTCCTTCTACTATACAAAAGTCCTGCTCTTTTTCCATTTCATAAAGGCTGACATTTTCAAAATTATCAATTTTTTTATCAACGGCAATTATAGCCTTAGCTTTTGAAGGAATGGAGTTTATCCTCTCTCCCCCTTTAAAACGGATAAGCTCATAGTCTTTAATATTTGTTAAAATATTTGCTAAAACTTTAATAGCGTTTGGGATATCTTTATCTATATCTACTCCAGAATGGCCTCCTTCAAACTCAAAAGTTTCAATTTTATAAATAAACTTTTTTTGGATTTTACCTTTTTGGGCCTTTTTAGAGGCAAAAATATCCACTCCACCGGCACAACCGATAAAAATCGCACCAAGCTCTTCGCTATCAAGATTTATCATATATTTTGATTTTAGCTTCAACTCTATCTCATTTGCCCCAATTAACCCTATCTCTTCATCATTCGTAAAAAGATACTCCGCCTCAACACCTTTACTTATCAAAGATAACATCAACGCTACACCGATGCCGTTATCAGCACCAAGGGAAGAGTCTTTTGCCATTAAAAATCCGTCTTTCTCAACTATCTCAATATTTGGGGCTTTCCCTACACATACCATGTCATAATGGGATTGAAGTGAAATTTCTCTTTTTTGTTTATAACATAAAATATTGCCCACGCTATCTACTTCAACAAAATAATTGTTTTGTTTTGCAAAATCTATGATAAATTTTTGAAGGCTTAAAGTGTTTTTTGAGCAGTGAGGAATAGAGGTTATTTTTTTAAAAATATCTAAAATTTCCACAAATATCCTTATTATTTGGATATAATTATATTGGCATATCGGTTTTACCCAATACGCCAATAAATCTACAAATAATTAAAAATGTTTTCCCTTCTCTTTAAAAATATCTGGTAATCTGTTTTTATCCTCTTTTGTCAAATCCTCTTGGAGATATCTAAAAAGTTTTGATGTAGCTTCAGGATATTTTGAAGACAAACTCTGAATATGATCCCATACTCTTTTAAAAATATTTTGAGGAAGAGCTAAGAAATATTTTGGAGGATTGTTTTCTTGAACTATTTTTGCTATATCTTCGGCTACGGCTCTTATGACATCTTCTTCCATTTTATTTTCAAGCTCGTGCCTTTGTCCTATGCTTCCTCCCATTTTACCCATATTGCCGGCATCACCTTTAAATCTTCCAGCTTCATCCGTTACGATATCTTTTACTCTCCAGTGAGACTCAACATAATCAATAGAATTGATTAGATCAAGTTTGATATTTTCGGGCTTTAATCCAGCTTCAGCTTCCAAATCTCTTGGATTTGCTTTATAAACTTTCATCTCTCCTAAATTTGAAACTATTACTAAATCTCCTACTTTCATATCGATCCTTTCTTTTTAAAATATTTACAAAATTTTAGCACTATTTAGCTAAAAATTTGTTGTAAAAATAGTTTGTTGCTTCAACAAATCCTTCAACACTTCCACAATCAAACCTTTTTCCTTTAAATCTATAAGCTATAACCATACCTTTTTTAGCTTGGGTCATTAACGCGTCAGTAAGCTGAATCTCGCCGTTTTTACCGGGCTTTGTCTCCTTTAAAATATCAAAAATATCAGGAGTTAATATATATCTACCGATAACCGCCAAATTGCTTGGCGCTTCTTCTGCCAAAGGCTTTTCAACCATATTTGAAACAACAAAAACATCTTTTTCCAACTCTTTTGCTTCAACAACTCCATATTTGTGTATATATTTTTTTTCCACTTCCATAACGGCAACGATAGAACATCTATACTTTTTATAAAGATCAACCATCTGTTTTAAAACTCCACTATCTTCACCTTCGCATAGATCATCGGCTAAAATAACCGCAAAGGGCTCGTTACCTATAAGAGGCTCTCCGGTTAAAACAGCGTGTCCTAAACCTTTCATCTGCTTTTGTCTTGTGTAAGTAAAAGTGCAGCTCTCTACTAAATTTCTAATATCCTTTAAAAGATACTCTTTACTTGTTCCTTTTATCTGATGTTCAAGCTCATAACTAATATCAAAATGATCTTCGATTGCTCTTTTACCTCGTCCGGTTATTATAGCCATAGTATAAATACCGGCTTCTATAGCCTCTTCTACGCCATATTGAATAAGGGGTTTATTGACTATTGGCAGCATCTCTTTTGGTATAGCTTTGGTTGCCGGCAAAAACCTTGTTCCATATCCCGCAGCCGGAAATAGACATTTTTTAATCATTTTTTTCCTTTAAAGGAGTTTATAAAAAGATATATTATGATAATTTCGATAAAAAAAAGCAAAAAGTGAAGATCGTAAACTTGCTCTTTTTTATCTGTAATAGTTAAATACTCCAAAATTTTATAAAAAAGATACGATATCCCCATCCCGGCTAAATATCCATACTGTTTACTAACATCTACCAATGTTAAAAGAGTTTTTTTATGAACTATCAATGTTTCAGCCCTAACAAGATATGCTCCAAACATAAAAGTCAACTGATACCCTCCATAAACCATCAAAGCCGTCATATACTCATAAGGCTCCACCAAAAAAAAGATAACAAGACAAAGCATTACAATCTCTACAAACAGAGCTATTAAAAAATATTTTTTTATGTTTAGTAAAACATCATAAAATTTTGCAACTATTAGCATTCCAACGGCCAAAATTATCCCTCCCAAAGAGAAAAGGGAGGGATGAAGGGGTTCGTATATCACAAAAATCGAACCAACAGAGAGTCCTGTAAAGAAAGAGTTAAAAAATTTATATCTTATATAATTTCTTGGAATTAGTTTCAAAAAGACCCCCTAAGTCCAATATAAATTCCTCTTGGATAACTACCGTAGCCGTAAACCTCCTGATATCTTTTGTTAAAAATATTTTTTATATTTATATATCCCGTAAAATTTTTGGCAAAGTTGTGAGATAACAAAACATTTGTTACATTATATTTTCCAATCTGTTTTGACTTTTCCTTATCGTCAAACTTTTTACCGATATAATATCCGTTTATATTTATAGTATGCTTTTGTGTAGGATACCAAGTTAGGGAGTAGGTATATCTATTTTTTGCTCTTCTTGGAAGGTCATCGTTATTTGGATCTTTTGCGTTTAGGTAGGTATATCCAAGTTCGATAAGAAGATTTTCTAATATATCCTTTTTATAACCTATCTCAATACCTTTAAATTTACTACTTCCTTCAAAGTTTTTATAATATGAGTTATTGTTCCACCAGATATCATCTGGATCAAACCAATCTATTAAATCTTTAACTTTTTGATAAAAAACCAAGATTTTTAATCCTTGATATTCAAATCCCCCATCAAAGCTTCTAGTTTTTTCAGGTTGAAGATCAAAATTTGAGGCTCCCCAAGGATTGAGTATCTTTACCTGATTTGGCACATTATATGCGTTTGCAATATTTGTAAAAAATATTAAATCTTTTATATAATATTTCAAACCAAATTTTGCAGTGGTTTGATCATCAAAAGATGAGTAGTTGTCATATCTCATAGCCATAGATACAAGTAAATCATCAAATCTTTTTTTCCCGCTTAAAAAAAACGATTTTGAACTATAGGAAATATCTCCTGAATCTCCAAAAACCTCTAAATAATCGGTAGAAAATTTTTGATATTCCAAACCAGCTATTAATTTTATATCCTTTAAATAGAATCTATCTTTTATCTCAAATCTTTTTGTTTTGCCCTCAAAATTTTTCACTCCCCATGTAGTATCTAAAAACTCCCTTTTTGTTTCTGTTTTATCAAGATGTAAAACAAAATCGTGTGAATTTACAAAAAAGGAACCATTTAAAAAATAAGAATCATATTGAAAAGTATCATCATTTTTAGAATTTGGATCTCCAAACTGATCGGCTTCGTTATCTGCATTTATATAGTTTGCTCCTATCTCGAAAAATCCGTTATCAAAATTGTAACCCCCTTTTAAAGAGAGATTTCTGTTTATATATCCATCCCTTTCATAATCTTTTGGATTTTCGTTATAAGGAGTGATTGCGGATACTCCATCTGTGCTAAAGTAGTTATAATTTATTTGATAAAAAAAGTTTTTGGCTTTTTGAGATAGTAAAAATTTTATATTTTTGGAATTAAAACTTCCTCTTTCAATATCAAAATCTATATTGGTGCCTTTGATTGCTTGCTTTGTTATGATATTTATCACTCCACTGGCCGCATCTGCCCCCCAAATACCGCTTTGAGGACCTTTTATGATCTCAATTTTTTGGATATTGTTTAAAAGAAGATGCTCAATTGAAGCTCCGTTAGTATTGGAAGGATCGTTATATCTTATTCCATCTATTAATATTAAAACTTTGTCGGTATTTAAACCCCTTAGATAAACCGAAGTAGCTTTTCCATATCCGCCGCTAGAAGATAAAGAGACACCTTTAATATACTCTAAGACCTCTTTTAAGCTTTTTAATCCCCTCTCCTCAATCTCTTCGAAAGTTACAATCTCAATATCTTCGGTAGTCTCTTCAACCGACTCTTCATACTTGCTCGCACTTACTACTACATTTTCTGTGGTAGCAACCGTTGCAGCTTGCGCATTTAAAGATACAGCCGAAACAGTTGCAGCAATTGCGGCAAGCGAGAAGTATTTTTTCTTAAAACCTTTTGCAACCATTTTCTCTCCTTTTTAAAATATAAAAATCAAATTTTATCACAACTAAAACTCTATCCCCTCTCTTGCTTTTACACCTTTATCAAAATAGTGTTTTATTTTTTCCATTTGGGTTACCAAATCTGCTTTTTCTATCATCTTTTTGGTTGCACCACGCCCTGTTAATATAAGCTCAACCTTATCTGGCTTTTTTTCCATTAAATTCAAAATATCATTTTCTTTTAAAATACCAAAAACCGTAGTAACTATTATCTCATCGCAAACAATTATCTCAAAATCTTTTTCAAAAGCTTTCAAAACTCTTTTTAATTGATCTTTTACCATTTTTATCTCTTTTAAACTGGGCTTATCAACGATAAACTTTCCGTCCCACTCCCTATCAACCACGATATTTTCGCTACATTTTTGAAGCATATCAATCTCATGTGAAGGTAACGCTTTCATAAATTGAGAAAAATAGACTCTTTTGCCAGCCCCTAAAGCCCTAAGAACCAAACCTACCGCCGCCGTAGTTTTACCTTTACCATCTCCTGTATAGATATGAACAAACCCCATTTATTTCATCTCCAAAGATAGCAGTAACATATCTTCACCATCCAAAACTTCCAAATCCACCTCACCGCAAGTCTCGCATTCAAAGAAAATCTCATTCTTTTCAAACTCATTTGTATAACCACATTTTTTGCACTTTGCAACTATTGGTTGAATGACCATCTCTAAAGTAGCATTTTTACAAATCGTATTTTCTTTAAATGTATCAAAAGCAATTTGAAGTAGATGTGGCTCTACACCGCTTAAAACTCCTATTTTTACTTTTACCTCTACTACCTCTTTTGCATTATATTTTTTTGCATTATACTCTATAATGTCTAAAAGGCTTTGGACAATCGAATATTCGTGCATTACTTTCCTTTGGAATTAGGATTTTAGAATTGAGTGTTCTGAAAAATTACTAAATTTCGCTCAAGTTGGATGCAATTTTTGC
>NZ_CEXZHP010000080.1:0-6483 GCF_982775275.1 Nitrosophilus sp. | reverse complement strand
TCTTTTACATAAAAAATCTTTTTTAAATAATTTAGATATTCCCCAAACTCTTGAAATTTCTCCTTATCAACAATCTCTTTTAAAATAGGATATAAAATAAGCAAAAAGTAGTATAAAGATGTATGTTTTTGGATATTGAGAGAAAATTTTAACTTTGGAACTCCTACAAATAAAGCGTATCTTACTACATCTGGCAGATCCAACCCTCTTGCAAGGGGATTTTTGTAACTTGCTATTCCAACAACTACTAATATTTCACCCCTTTTAAATCTATCCAAATTCTCTTCAAGCTCCTCATAAGAGATAGCTTTTATACCATTTTCATTTAAAAATTCAATATACTCTTTTAACTCCTCTTTTGTGCTATTTGAAGGTAAAAATACCAAACCCCCATTTTTAAGAAGTTTTATATACTCGATGCTATCTTTTTTTGGCTCTTTGCTTATTTTATATAAATCTTTTATATTTCTTATGGTTATGCTCGGTTTGCTAACCTCAAACCCCAAAAGCTCTCTAAATAGAAGAACCCTTTTGGATTTTGGATTTGCCGTAGCGCTTGAGACGATGAGATTGCCTCTTTTTTTTGAGACTATCTTTTTAATTTCGTTTTCTCTTTTTTTATACTCTTGCAGCTCTTTTTGAGTCAGATTTTTTTTGGAAAAAAGCCTTCTTTTATATATTATAAAATCCAAAGTTTTATCGATATCTTCCTCTTCAAATCCAAGCAACATCAAAATTTTATCTATATTTTTTGCGCTTTTTAAGATACTATCAACATCATCAACAAAAATAAAACCAAAATCTTTTTTAAAAAGCTCAAAATTTTTATATAAAAACATTGTAGTTGTTATTAATATCTTATATTCACCTTTTTTAATTTTCTCTTTTAGTCTCTCTTTCTCCTCAGCCGATGCTTTTGAGTCATAAAAAAGCACACCCTCTTTATTTAATTTTGTCGCCCTTTTATAAGCCTCATGGGCCAAAAGATATGTTGGAAAGATAAGATAGCTTTTAGTTTTTTTTGAAATAAATGAAGATAGCGCCAATCCAAAAGTGGTTTTTCCAACTCCGGTAGGAGCCAAAAGGGCAAAAGATGTGCCCAAAAAAAACCTTTTTGCCCAAGATTTTTGAATATCCCTTAACTCAAATCCAAAACTTTTTTTAAAAAAATCGCAAAAATCTTTAATATTTTCATTTAACTCACAAACCTTTAAAAGTTCTCCCTCTTTTAAAATATCGCAATAATCATCTACCTCATCTTTTAGGCATTTTCTGCAAGGAAGGGATCTATAAAGCCTAAAACTTTCTATATCTCCCTTACAGTTTGGACACATATTTTTATATATTAAGGGTATCACTAAATACCTCTTTTTTGCAGATATTCACCTATTTCATGCAGCAAAGCAGCCGGATTTTTTATAGGATAAACAAGGTTTTTAGCAACTTCGCTTCCATCTATCCCTTTTATATCTATCCCTTTTAACAGCTTTTCAAGCTCTAAAGATTCGGTTATTGGATATTTAATCCCTTTGGAATGTTTTAAAACTATATATGCCCAAGGAGCTTCACATTTAGCGCTTTTAACCGCCTCTTTTGCTATTTCATGGCAAAACTCAAGCATCGTTTGAGACTCTTGCCCCTCTTTTACCAGCTTATAGGCAAGTTTTGCTACACCCCCGGCGGTATGGACTTTCATCTGCTGTTTTTCTTCTGCGCTTAGTTCATCTAAATGCTCTATCTTATACATTGCCGCATCTGGATCTGCTATTAGGATATTTCTAACTGTATTTCTTGTCAATCCCACATACTCCGCAATCTCATCTTCGGTTTTTAAATACTCTTCCCTTAAAACGATCGCAAAAGCGGCCCTTGCCAAACTTGGAAGCCAAGTTAGCGTTCTAAACTCTGCAAGCTTTTTTAAACCCCCAAGCAGATCTACGCTTTTATAAAAAACTCTCTCAACAAGTCTCTCAACACCCCTCTCATCAATATCCAACCCCATAGGTGAAAGAATTATAGCCATATTGCCCTCCTTATATAATCAATTATTTTTTCTCGCCGATAGGTCCTAAAATCCTAACGATACCTTTTTCACTTATCTCCATAAAATGGGTTTTTGTATCGTGTCCGCTCATTCTGCAACCATCAATCCTAAAAAATCTAACAAGATCCCCGATATTTGCTCCATAAATCCTTGCGGCATAAGCGCTTGTTATCATCTCTTTAGCAAGAACCATGGTTCCATCTACTATATGCCCCACTGCATACCCGCCGGCTGCTTCTGCGCTTAGTTCCTCATGCCCGCTTCTTTTTTGAGAAACAAAAAGTGCCGTTTGATACCACTTTTTCATAAAATTAAAAACCCTTCTAACGATGGATCTTGCCATCATCTCTTTATTTTCAAAAAGCCCGGTTACTGAGTCTATAATCGTATAATTTATCTTATATGTTTTTATGGCATAGGCTAATGTGGCTAAAAGATCTGGGATATTCTCCCTCAAAGGAGTATGGGAGGCTGCGTCTATCATTATTATATTATCTTCAAATTCGCTAAAATCATATCCCATAGCCAACGCTCTATATTTTATGGAGGCTATAACAAAATTTGCTGGAGTCTCCACGGTTATAAAAGCTACTTTTTGATTTTTTCTTGCCTGCTCAACGGCAAACTGCTCCACCATCAAAGATTTGCCGGTATCGTTAACGCCTGTTAGATTAAATACGCTATATTTTGGGATACCTCCCAAAGGCACCTGTTTTAGTTTTCCTTTTACCTCTTTTACGGTAAAAAAAAGATCGTCAAGTCCCTCTATACCGGTAGGAACCCCTACAATTTCCGGAGCCTTTTGCAAAGCTTTGCTACCTATTAAAATCCCCTCTTTTATAACTTGGGGCTCTTTAAAATGAGCTTCATTTTCTTGCGCCACCATATCTCCTTTAGCCATTTTTAACGATTATAACAAAAAAAATATTTAAAAATAGCGACTTTAGTCACTTTTTAATAAAAACTATTTTCCATACCCTCCTCCTCCGGGAGTTTTTATAATAAGTCTATCTTGTTTTTGAACTTTAAACTGGGCTTTAGAGGTTAAATTTATCTTTTTTTCTTTTGTTATCAAAATATTTTCCCCTTTTTTACCACTCTCTCCTCCAGCCATACCGTATGGCGCAAATACCCTTCTTTCAGTTAAAACCGAAACTTTTAAAGGTTTTAAAAACTCAAACTCTCTAATGATCCCATCACCACCTTTATATTTTCCATTTCCACCGCTATTTTTCCTAATCTCAAATCTTTCAATTTTTACTGGGTATCTTCTTTCTATCACCTCAACGTCTGTGATTTTGGTATTTGTCATATGAGTATGAACAGCGCTTGCTCCATCACCTTTTGGCGTAGCGCCTGCGCCTCCTCCGATAGTCTCATAGTAACCAAAACTCTCATCTCCAAATATTATATTGTTCATACACCCTTGACTTGCGGCACACGCACCAAAAGCTTTCAATATCACATCGACTATCCTTTGAGAGGTAGTTACGTTTGCGCCAACTACCGCCGCATCTTTTGATGGATTTAAGATCGTGCCTTTTTTAGTAACTATTTTTATAGGCTCAATTATTCCTTCATTTAACGGAATATCTTCATTTAACATTACTCTAATAGCATAGATAACAGCCGATTTTACCACCGAATAAGGGGCGTTTTGATTGGATAAAAGTTCTAAACTCGAATTACTAAAATCAAATATAGCGCTCCCATCTTCAAAAATTTTGATATTTAACTCTATTTTTGCCCCGTTATCTAAAAAATCCTCCCCTTTTAACTCCTTTTTATCTAAGCTTTTAAAAAACTCTTTTATTCTTTTTTTACTAATTTTTAAAATCTCTTTCATATACCAAAATAGCCCATCTTTATCCTCTTTTATAAGCTCTTTCATATCTTCGATCGCCGCCATATTTGCTGCAATTTGCGCTTTTATGTCGTTTATGTTGTTCTCTATCTCTCTTGCTCCGGCACTTTTGAAAATAGCTCTTAATACCTCCTCTTTAAACTCAAAATTTTCTACAACCTCAAAAGCTTCTATGATGGCACCCTCTTCATGAAGATTTTTTGAAAAAGGCGGCATACTTCCAGGAACCGCTCCCCCAATATCTGCATGATGCCCTCTGCTTGCAACCCAAAATAAAACTTCGCCATTTTGGATATATGGAGTTACTACTGTAATATCTGGAAGATGAGAGCCCCCTTCATATGGAACGTTTGTTATAAAGGTTGATGAGTGAGTTGTAAAGTTTGAAGAGTTAAAATTGAACTTTTTAATTATAGATTTTACTACGCTGCTCATAGATCCAAGATGAACGGGTATATGAGGAGCGTTTGAGATGAGATTTCCATCTTTGTCAAAAATAGCGCATGAAAAATCAAGCCTCTCTTTTATGTTTGTAGAAACTGCGGTTTTTTGCAAAATATCACCCATTTTAGTAGCAATAAATTTTAATCTGTTTGAATATAATGATATTTGAACCTCTTTTAGTTTTTTTTGCTCCTTTGTCTCTTCCAAAAAGATATCTATATCTCCATATTCGTTTACGTAGGCTTTTGAGTTTTCGTCCAAAACTATTGTAGAAGCCTCTTGAATTATCAAAGCGGGACCCTCTATCTTTAAACCCGGAGAAATCTCATCATATAGATATGCCTCTTGCCATTTTGAATTTATAAAAATTTTTTTCTTTTTTGCGGGGACAACCTCTTTTTTTGCGATTTTTTCTCTTTTTATCTTTTTACTTTTTTTTACAAAGTCGATTTTTATAGATTCTACAACTAAAGGTTTGTTCATCAAAAAACCAAAAACTCTTTTATGCTTTTTTTCAAACTCTCTTTTAAAATCTTTATCAAAATCCACTTCTATTAAATTTTCGCTTCCCTCATATTTTAAAAGAAGATATTTTTTAACCTCCTCTCCTTCATCGCTAAAAGCTTCAAACTCTCTATCTAAATCCACCTCTTCAACTCTTTTTTCCAGGCTTTTTTGATAGGTTTTAACAATATCTGCGTTTGCTATCCCAACAGCCGATAAAATACCCGCATCTTTATGTATAAAAACCCTTTTTATTCCAAGTTTTCTTGCTACAAAAACAGCATGCTGAGCCCCGGCTCCGCCAAAAGCGCACAATATATGATTTTTTACGTCATATCCCTTTTTTATCGTTATCTCTTTTATGGCGTTTGCCATATTCTCGTTTGCCACGTCCAAAAAGCCTTCAGCCACCTCTTCTATACTCTTTTTTAATTTTTTAGAAATCTTTTCAAACCCCTCTCTTGCTGCTTTAATATCTAAAGGCTCATTTTGGCTCTTTCCAAAAATTTTAGGAAAATACTCAACATCCAATCTTCCCGTTACCAAATTTGCGTCAGTTACGCTCAAATAGCCGCCTTTACCGTAACACAAAGGCCCAGGATCGCTTCCTGAGCTTTGGGGACCTACAATAAACATAGAATTTTTATAAAATAGCCTGCTCCCTCCACCTGCGGCAACCGTATGGATATCTACATTTGGAGTTGCAACTTTAACTCCTGCCACCTCGCTATAATATTTTAGCTCTATTTTTGAGTCAAACCTGCTCACATCGGTGCTGGTTCCACCCATATCAAAACCGATCAGAGGTTTTCCTTCGTATATGGACTTTAAAGCCACAACTCCTCCCGCAGGTCCGCTAAGAAGAGCAACGCTTCCTCTAAACTCTTTGGCTTCACATAGATTTCCATCAGACTTCATAAAATATAGCTTCTTTTTCTCGCCTTTAAAATTTTTAACAATATTTTTTATATATTTTTTCAAAATCGGGGTCAAATAGGCATCAACCACGGCAGTATCGCCTCTTTCTACGGCTTTAGAAGATACGCTAACTTCAGAAGATAAAGAGATATTTTTTATACCTTTTGCGATTTTTTTTATCTCTTTTTCGTGAAGATCGTATCCGTATGAGTGCAAAAACAAAACCGCCAAAGAGTCTATATCTTTTAAATGGGGCTCTATCTCTTTTTTGTTTAACTCTTTTAAAACTTCAAACCCGCCATCCTTTGGATAAACCCTCTCATCAATCTCGACTACCCTTTTATATAAAGGTTTAGGTTTTTTAATATCAAGGGCAAAGATATCTTCTCTGTTTTGATACCCTATATCTAAAATATCTTTAAAACCTTTTGTAACAAACAAAACAACATCTTCTCCCTTTCGCTCAAGCAAAGCGTTTGTAACCACCGTCGTTCCAAATCTAATCCACTCAAAAAGACTCAAATCTATAATTTTTGGCTTTTTCCCATAAATCTCTTCTAAAATAAGCCTAATACCTTCACTATTTGAATCTTCATAATGTTCACTCTCACTTAAGATCTTTTTTACGTAAACCCTGTCTTTATAAACGGCGTATATATCGGTAAAAGTCCCACCCCTATCGATGGCTATCTTTATCATCTTTATCTCC
>NZ_CEXZHP010000079.1:0-6701 GCF_982775275.1 Nitrosophilus sp. | reverse complement strand
CAAAACAGATTTAGTAAAATATCTGAACTTCCCGCATCCACATCGGAATCCACGGCCATGAGCAAAGATCTGAAAAAGCGTGGTTTTAAATTTATTGGGTCCACCATTTGCTATGCATTTATGCAGGCAACCGGCATGGTGAATGACCATACAACCGATTGTTTTCGTTATAAGGAATTATCATCATGAAAGCCCATTACCTGGGTCATGTTGTTTTTTATGTAAAAGAGCTAAAGGATAAAGCAAAAGAGAGAGTTTTGAAAATATATGAGTCTATAAAAGAGCTATTGGATGAAAAGGTTATAGAAAAAATCAATAATTCACCGCAAATATCTTTGATAAAAGAAAATGATAATTTTTTTGTAATAACTGCTGACATCACAGGCTACATACAAGCAAGCGGAAGAGTTAGCAGACTCTATATAGGAGGTCTTACAAAGGGGCTTTCTCTTGTATTGGTAGATGATGAAAAGGCTTTTAACTCCTTAAAGAAAAAAGCAAGATGGTTTAGTGATGAGATAGAGTTTGAAGAGTTTCAAAAAGATAAATTAGATGAAATCCTAAAAGAGATAGACGAGGATAGAAAAAGGGTAAAAGAGGCATTAGAGGGAACCTTTAAGGAAAGCAAAGATTTTTTTAAAAGCACTTTTTTAATAGTCGAATCCCCAAATAAAGCCAAAACAATAGCTTCTTTTTATGGAAAGCCGATAAAAAGAGTAATTGAAAACATCCAAATTTATGAAATAGCAACAAAGCAGCGGATATTGAACATAACCGCTTCAAAAGGGCATATATTTGATTTGAATAAAGAAGAGGGGTTTTACGGGGTTAAAAAAGAGGATAAATTTGTCGAGATTTTTGAGTTGATAGATGAGAGTAAAGAAGCGATAATTGATGTGATAAAAGAGCTTGATCTTGAAAATAGTGAGATTTTTATAGCTACAGATCCAGATATTGAAGGAGAAAAGATAGGGTTTGATATATATTTAAACTCAAAAGTTTTCAACAAAAATATAAAAAGAGCCGAGTTTCACGAAGTAACAAAAAGAGCCATAGATGAGGCATTAGATAAGCCAAGAGAGATAGATGAGGATTTGGTTAAAGCGCAACTTCTAAGGAGAGTTGCCGATAGGTGGATAGGATTTGAGATATCAAAATATCTTCAAAAAGAGTTTAATAGAAAAAATTTAAGTGCCGGAAGAGTGCAAAGTGCCGTTTTGGAGTGGATAGTAAAAAGAGAAGATGAGGTAAAGGATAAAGAGTATATCGTTAGAGTTTATATAGATTCTTTAGATATAGATTTTATAGTTGATAAGAGCGAACAAAATAGTTTTTATGAAAATATAGATAAAGTTTTAATAAAGTTTGAAAAAATTTACAGCGCAACTTTATACAAAACGCCCTTTTCCACAGACACGATGTTATTTAGCGCTTCAGAAGAGTTAAAATTTTCTCCAAAATACACTATGCAGTTGGCTCAAGATCTTTTTGAAGCGGGATTTATCACTTATCATAGGACAGATTCCATAAGAGTTTCAAATGTTGGGATAAATGTGGCAAAAGAGTATATTATCTCAAAATTTTCTAAAGAGTATTTTAAACTAAGAAGTTTTAAGTCCAAAGAGGGCGCTCATGAGTGTATTAGACCTACAAAGCCGATGGATGCGGAGGAGTTAAGAGAGTATCTATCTTTAAACAATCAAAAAAATCTAACAAAAAACCATCTTTTGCTTTATGATTTGATATTTAAAGAGTTTATCGCCTCTCAAATGAGAGAATGCGTAGTAAAAAAAGTTGACGCAAAGGCTATCGCTTTAGGAAAGAGCAGCAAAATTACTTTTATTAAAGAGATTGAAAAAGATGGATTTAATAAAATTTTACCGATTAAGGTGTATGATTTAGAAGAGAAAGAGTATAAAATAGATAAAAAAACAAAAATAATAAAAAGCAAAATTCCAAGATATACTTTTGCCACTCTTGTTGCTAAAATGAAAGAAAAAGGGATAGGAAGGCCTTCTACATATGCGATTATAATACATAAACTTTTTGAAAGAAGATATATTTTTCAAAAAAAGGGCAAGATATTTGCTACAAATCTTGGGAAAATGGTATATGAGGCGTTAAAAAAAGATGAAAATATTTATAAATTCGTTAATGAAAAATATACAAAAGAGCTTGAAGAGCTTTTGGATAAAGTAGAAAAAAAAGAGGCGGATTATCAGGCTATTTTGAACGAACTTTATATGAAGATAAAAAAGGAGATAGATGAAAACCTTATATGAGGATCTATATTTTTTAAAAGAGAGAATCAGTGAACCTCAACTTAAAGAGAGGTTAGAGAATTTAGAAAAAAAGATAGGTATGCTCAAGACAAAAACAGGCTTAAAGATGCTTGTTAAGAAAAAAAAGATATCAAAAGCTATAAGAGAGGTTGAGTATGAAGAGGAGCTTACAAAATTACAAATAGAGTTGATTAAGATGCAAAACTGGATCTATGAAAATAAAAAAAGGGTTATGATAATTTTTGAAGGAAGGGATGCTGCGGGAAAAGGTGGTGCTATAAAAGATTTACCATGCATTTAAATCCAAGAAAATATAGAGTTGTTGCCCTTCCAGCTCCTACGGAAGTAGAAAAAGGGCAGTTCTATTTTCAAAGATATTTTCAGCATCTTCCAAATCCAGGAGAGATAGCTTTTTTTGATAGAAGCTGGTACAACAGAGCTATTGTTGAGCCAGTGTATGGATTTTGCACAAAAGAGCAGTATGAAAAATTTATGAAAGAGGTTCCAGAAATTGAGCACGCTCTTATTGACGATGGAATAATGTTGATAAAATTTTGGTTTTCTATATCCAAAGAGACTCAAAAGAGGCGTTTTGAGGAGAGGATGAAAAACCCTTTTAAAACAATGGAAATTAAGTCCTGTAGATTTGAAGGCTCAAGAGCTTTGGGATGAGATAACATACTATAAAGAGGAGATGTTTTCAAGAACCCATACATCCTATAGTCCATGGATTATTGTTAATTCAAACAATAAAAAATTGGCAAGACTTGAGTCTATTAGATATGTTTTATCTCAAATTCCTTATGAGAAAAAAGAGAAAGCCAAAGTATCTTTACATCCAGATCCAGATATTGTTCAAAGATATCATAGAAGAAATATCCAGATAGACGCATAAGGAGAAACTATGAAAATTTTTATAACCGGAATAGGCAGCGGACTTGGAGAGGCCCTTGCAAAAGAGTATTTGGAGGCTGGTGAGGAGGTTTTTGCGCTAAGTCGCCATCTTCCAAAAAGTTTAGAAAAATATGATAAATTAAATTTTTATAAGCTCAATCTTTTTGCCGTTGAAGATATAAAAGATGCTTTAAATAATCTTCTTGGGGAGTGCGATTTGGATATTGCCATATTAAATGCGGCAATAGTCGGTGAGTTAAAAGATATGAGCGAAACCTCCTTGCATGAGATCCAAAGTGTTATGAATTTGAATGTTTGGGCAAATAAAGTAATTCTTGATTTTTTAAAAGGTGTTGCGGTAAAACAGATAGTTGCTATAAGTAGCGGTGCAAGTGTTAGCGGGGCTAGAGGGTGGAACGCATACTCTTTAAGTAAAGCAGCACTTAATATGCTAATAAAGCTCTATTCAAACGAGATGCCAAACACTCATCTAACCTCTTTGGCTCCGGGGCTTATAGATACTCCTATGATGGAGAAGATTTTAAAATATAGCGATGAAGAGAGATTTCCAACTGTAAAAAGATTGAAAGATTCTGCTAGGTTAGCCCCAGAAGATGCCGCAAGATTATTGATAGATAATTTTAAAAATCTACTTGAATATCCAAGCGGCGAGTATATCGATATTAGGAATTTATAAAAGAGGCTATTTGCCTCTATTTTACGGCAAAATTACTTCATATTTTTTAGAGTAGCCGTGAACTATGTCGTGGGCTCTAATATAAACTTTTTTCATATTTGAGGGAAGATCGATTTTATATAAGCTTCTTGTAAATGGTTGTTCCTTGATATGTGGATGAAAAAGTATTCTAATTGCCAATATGTTTCCTTTTTCATCAACTATTTCCCATCTGTTTACATAATGCTCATTTGAGAGATCATTATGTTTGATAGTTACATGAAAATTGTAACTATTATTTGTTCTATCTACTTTAACGTTTATAACTTTTGGTTCGTTTGCAAATAAAAATATAGATATAATAAGTAAAACTATTTTTTTCATTTATTCTCCTTTTAAATAGTATATCATAAATTAGGAGTCGATTTTGAAAGTCGGAATTTTAGGATGCGGCAATATAGCATCGATTATTAGCGAGTATGATTTGGGAGTTGATGTGGTTGCCCTTTATGATAAAAATTTAAAAAAGTCTAAAAAACTTGCCGAAAAATTTGAAGCCAAAGCTTGTGAGAGTTTTGAAGAGTTTATAAAAAAGGATTTTGATACTGTTTTGGAGATAGCATCATATGAAGCGGTAAAAACTTATGGAGAAAGAATTTTAAATGAGGGTAAAAATATCATAATCTTAAGTAGCGGGGCTTTGATGGATGAAGAGTTTAGAAAAAGATTGATAAAAATAGCAAAAGAGAAAAATAGATTTATTAGAGTGCCAAGTGGAGCCCTTTTTGGTGTGGATAACGCAAAGGTCCTCTCTTTTTTAACTAATAAAAAAGTTTTAATAAAAAGTATAAAAAATCCAAAAGAGTTTGGTTTAAAAAATGAAAAAAAGCTAATATTTAAAGGAAAAGCAAGCGAATGTATAAAACTTTATCCAAAACAGACAAATGTTACGGTGACACTCTCTCTTGCAACCCAAGTTGACGCAGATGTTGAGATTTATTGTGATCCAGAGGTTAATGATAATATACACGAAGTCTATCTTGAGGGCGCTTTTGGAAGTTGTTTTATCAAAATAGACAATATTCCAAGTCCAAAAAATCCAAAAACAAGTTTTTTGGCCGCTTTAAGCGTTGTCGCTTTGTTAAAAGGGGTGGATAAAAATTTTATAATAGGAACTTAAATAAAAAATAATTGAGTGCTTTGAAAAATTACTAAATTTCGCTCAAGTCAGATGCAATTTTTGCTAACGCAACATTTGAAAATTTTATTAAAAAGTGCAAACGCAATAGCGCCCCTTCGGGGTTAAGTGCACTTTTTTCGCTTAACAGCGAACATAAAATTTTCAAATTAAAATTGCAAAGCTTTCGCTCAATTTGTAATTTTTCAGAGGGTTCAATTAATATAAGCGGGTTTTTATTTGAAAGTGTGTATAAAAAGGTGGCTTGGATTTAAGTTTATAGGGGAGGTAAAATGAGAGGATTTTTGACATATTTAGTTGTTTTAATTGTAATATTTGCGATTTTTCAATTTATACCCTCTTATGAAAAATCAAATCCAAAATTTGATATTAGTAAGGAGATAAAGGTTTCAAAGGAATTAAAAGAAATTTTTAGAAGAAGTTGTTATGATTGTCATTCTTATGAGACAAAATGGCCTTGGTATGCTGATATCGCGCCTATGAAGTGGGTTGTTAGAAGAGATGTTGTAGAGGGAAGAAAAGCTTTAAATTTTTCTATTTGGGAAAAATATGATAAAGAAAAAAAAGAAAAACTCAAAAAAGCGATATTTAGAAGCGTAAATCTTGCTATGCCTTTGCCTCAGTATTTGTGGCTAAATCCAAAAGCAAAATTAATAGATAAAGATAAAAAGATTGTTAGAGATTGGGCAAGCGATAATAAAGGGTATATAAAAGTCGAGATAAGATAGTTTGAAGGTGGAAGTTTTAACTTCTACCTTAGCTCTTCTTCAATCCCGAAAGAGAAATTAAAAAACATTATACCGTCAAAAAATATGTTTAAACACACTATCAATTTTAAAAGCCAATAGTTTGTTAGAGGCCAGCCAAATACTATAAACATAGCCAATAAAATAGAAAAAGCACCGCTATAAACAATAAGCCTCCATTTTTTGAGGGGGCGATAAGACACTCCGATTGCCGCTTTGATAAAGCCGTCTAAAAAAAGATAAAAAACGATAGTCACCAAAATAGCTAAATCATGCTTTAGGGGTAAAATCAAAAATACACCCCCTGAAATAAAAGGAACGATAACTTGCAAAAATGATAATCTATTTTCGTAATAATAACTATATAAGATATATGCTAAAACAATAGAAGCCAAAAAAAGCAAAGAACCTACAAAAAAATCGATTCTAATATTTGGGAAAATAACATTTAGCAAAATAAAAGCAGCTCCAAGCAAAGAAAGAGAGGCTCCCGCCCTTTTTGAATAGTTGTAAAGTTTTAATAGATTTTCTCTTTCAAACATATTTGGATTCATTATCTATTTCCATACTCCAGGTATTTGGGTGTTGCATTTTGGACATTTTCCATCTTCAGTTAAATGGTTATGAACAATTTCGCCAATATAACCGTATCTATCGATTACTTTAAATCCGCATTTTGGACAGTATGTGGATTCTCTATCTTCATCTGGATAATTACCTACATAAATAAAATTTAACCCCTCCTCTTTTCCTATCTCGTAAGCTCTTTGAAGAGTCTCTATAGGTGTTGGCGGGCGATCTAACATTTTATAATCTGGATGGAATCTTGAAATATGCCAAGGCATATTTGGGTCGATATCGGCTTGAAATTTGGCGATATCTCTTAGTTCTTGATCGCTATCGTT
>NZ_CEXZHP010000078.1:0-6842 GCF_982775275.1 Nitrosophilus sp. | reverse complement strand
ACTTAACCCCGAAGGGGCGCTATTGCGTTTGCACTTTTTAATAAAATTTTCAAACATTGCGTTAGCAAAAATCGCATCCGACTTGAGCGAAATTTAGTAATTTTTCAAAGCACTCAATTTTCATATCCATAAATTTTTTCCATACTTTTAAATCTTTATATAAACCCATTAGATTTTTCTCCATAAATATTTCTTCAAACTTCAAACTTCAAACTTCAAACTTGAAACTTCCAACTTGAAACTTCAAACTTCAAACTTCAAACTTGAAACTTACTCACTCCGGCATCACTCTCTTATCTTTTCTTCTTTTTTCAAGGGCCTTTTTCTTTTTCTCTTCCATCATCACAGCATCTTTTAGCTCCTCTTCTCCGTCAAACCTAGCGCCATCCAAAAATTTCGAGGTATCATCAAACTGACCGCTTCTAAGACCCCACAAAAGAGCAGCTAGTCCCAAAGCTCCAAGAAGCGTAGAAACTCCTAACATCATAGCAACAATTCCAGCACTCATCTTTGCCCTTTTTACATTTAAATTTTAAAATCCACAATGACTAAGATCTAATGTCTAATGACTTAATTTTATTCTAAACGAATTGCCCACGACCAAAAGAGAGCTAAGAGACATGGACAAAGCTGCAACCAAAGGATTTACAAACCCAAGTATCGCAGCTGGGACGGCTATGGAATTGTATATCAAAGATATGGCCAAGTTTTCTTTTATAGCTCTATAAACTCTTCTGCTTATTTTATAAGCTTCATAAATGCTATAGGGTTTTTCATCCAAAAGAACAATATCGCTAACACTTAGAGCGATATCAGCTCCGCTTCCCATAGCGATAGCTATATCGCTGCAAGCTAAAGCAATAGAGTCGTTTATCCCGTCTCCAGCCATTACTATAATATGTCCCTCTTTATGAAATCTATCTATAAAAGCGCTTTTGTCTTGTGGTAGTAGTTTTGCGTAAAACTCTTCTATTCCTACAAGATCTGCTACCTTTTTTGCAACCTTTTGATTGTCCCCGGTAAGCATAACTACTCTTATGCCCATCTCTTTTATTTTTGTTATGGCTTGTGCGGCTTTTTCTTTTATCTTGTCACTTAACTCAAATATCGCAACAAGCTCACCATCTATAGCAACCAAAAACAAAGAGTTTTCGCTCTTAATATCTACCTTTATTCCCATCTCTTCCAAAAACTCCATATTCCCGCCGACAACTTTTTTGCCATCTATTATCGCTTCAACTCCTTTTGCCTTTATCTCCCTAAACTCTTCAACCTTCATTCTTCTCTCTTCACCCTTCTCCCTTCTTCCTTCAACCTTCTCCCTTAAAAACCTCTCCACTCCTTTACTAATAGGATGATTTGAGTTTTTCACAAGCTCTAACAATAAATTTTCATCAAAATCTTTTAGTTTCTCAAAAGTTACGACTTCCGGTCTTCCCTCGGTTATGGTTCCGGTCTTATCCAAAACAAGCATATCGCTTTTTGCCATAGTCTCTAGTAGAGCTGCCTCTTTAAACAAAATCCCTTTTTTTGCCGATATCCCAAGTCCTACCAACGTAGCCATAGGCGTAGCAAGGCCTAGTGCACAGGGACAGGCTATCACAATAACCGATATTGCTACGATCAGCGCCTTTTCAAACTCGTTGGTATAAAAATACCACCCCATAAATGTCAAAAGAGCGAAAGTCAAAATAATCAAACTAAAATATCCCGATATCTGATTTGCGAGTTTTTCTATTTTTGGTTTTTTGGTGATGGAGTCTTCAAGAAGCGAAGCAATATTTGATAAAAGCGAAGTTGAAAAATCTTTCTTTGCCCTATATCTTACAACCGAATCAAGACATATCGACCCGCTTAAAACCTCATCACCCTCTTTTTTAAAAACCGGTTCGCTCTCCCCGGTCAATGAACTCTCGTCAAAAGAGGCGCTTCCATTGATTATTACCCCGTCTATTACGATCTTTTCTCCGGGCTTTACCTCTATAATATCGCCTGGTTTTACGTTTTCTACTAAAACCAATGCTTTTTCGTTGTTTTTTATTACGGTAACTTCTGTCGGAACCGATCCTAAAACGCTATCGAGAGTATCTACCGCCTGTTTTTTGCTTAAAACCTCCAAATATTTACCAACCAACACAAACGTAATTATCATAGTAACAGAGTCAAAATATACTTCCCCTACTCTTGATATCATTGCGTATATAGAATATATATATGCCAAAGTTGCACCGGTTGCCACAAGTAGATCCATATTTACAAATCTATTTTTCAAGCCGTAATACGCACCTTTAAAATAGACCCAACCGCTATAAAAAAGGGTAGGAGTTGCTAAAACAAACTCGGCAAAATTTAAAATATCTTTGATATCCTGTCTCATTCCGGTAAAAAAACCAACATATTGCGCAACCGCTATCCACATGATATTCATAGTGGCAAATATGGCAACCAAAATCCTTGAGTAATAATCCCTTCTTGCTTTAACGGCTCTTTCTTCTTGGAGCTTTGGATCGTATGGATAGGCGTTATATCCGATTGAGCGAATCGTTTCAATGATCTTTGATAATTTTACTTCATCCGGATCCCACACTATTTTTGCTTTATTGTTTGTATAATTGATAGTAGCCTCTATAACTCCTGGAGTTTGATGCAAAACTTTTTCATTTAACCATACGCAAGCGGCACAATGGATCCCTTCCATTATCAAATTTATCTCATAAAGCCCGTCATCCCTGACTTTAACATACTTTTTTATAAATCCTTCAAGGTCAAATTTCTCCAAATCATCACTTTTTTTCTCTGCCGGCTGCAACTTTGTATCGCCAAGTTTTTCGTAAAAGCTATCAAGACCCTCCTCTTTTAATAGATGATAAACCCCTTGACACCCTTTACAGCAAAAATATTTTTTCTCACCATCTATCTCATCTTCTATCATAACCGACTTATCAAACTCCAAATGGCAATGATCACACTTTACTTTTCCCATCCCTTTCCTTTACTTCGAAGTCCGACTTCGAAGTTTGGTTTTAAATAATAAATATGGCCGATTTTGCAAACTTTTCTTTAGTTTTTTACTTCGAAGTCCAACTTCAAAGTAAATTTGCCATTTTTTTTATCTTTATAAATTTGATCATAAGGTAAAACCAAAGAGTGCATGGCTATAAAAACCCCTTTTTCAAAATCGAGCAAGAGTTTTGAAAGAGCCAACGTAAAATTTGCCGTCGCCTCAACCGGATCGATACTAAAAGGTTTCATTGAGCCGGTAAAAACGACCGATTTGTCTTTTATGTTTTTTGCTATATATTTTGCGCTTTTATCCATAGTGTCGGTTCCGTGAACAACTATAATCTTATCGGTATCAAACTCTTTTATCTCTTTTAGCAAAATCTCTCTATCCCTATCATCCATCATTAGACTATCTTTAAATATTATACCTTTTATCTCATAAGCAAAATTATCGTAAAATGGGGCTAAAACCTTTTCAACGGCGATACTATCTTTTGGAACGAAAAGCTCTCCTAAAATCGGATCGTATCTTTTATTAAAAGTTCCGCCGGTATTGATTATGCCAATCATTGATTTTGCCTTTTTTTATTTTGGAATATATCATTTTTATAATTAAAAAGATATTCAAAAGATTTTAATTTTAAAAATTTAATTAACATATATAATTTAAAGCAAAAAATTGTAAAATACATCATAAATTATGAAATCAAGGAGATTAAATGGAATTGCAAAATTTTCAAATAAAAGAGCTAAATAGAAAAAATCTAACCTGTTATGAATTGGATAAAATAGTAAACGGCATAAAGGCTGCAACAAATGACCAATATATAAAAAGCATACCTTATGAATCTTGGAAAAATGATATTATGAATTCATTAGAGCAAAATATCTATAAAATTACGCTTTTTTATTTAGAAGAAGAGATAGCTGGACTTCTTTTTTTTGCGGTTGGCGATAAAAATAATCCAAATAGATATGAATTTATCCAATATATCTATATATCCCCGGATTTTAGAAAACTTGGAGTTCCTCTTTTAAAAAAAATGATAGATTACGCAAAATCAAAATCCAATATTTTAAGAACAAAAATAAACTCTTCAAATAGAAAATTAAAAACAGCTTTAAAATATGTTGGTTTTAAAGAAACGGGAAACAAAAACGTTAAAAATGGCAATGAATATGTAGAATTTAAATGGATAAAAAATAATTAATGCAGGAAAAAATCTTATATATTTTTTTACTTATATTTTTTGAGTTATATGAGGCTTCTTGGCAAAAAGCGGATAGTATTAGAGGGATAATTAAAAATATATTTAAAAGATATGAAAAAGGGCAAATCTATTTTTATCTATCACATCCTAGTTTTTGGTTTGTTTTATATACGGCTATAAAATACAATATAACCAATTTTTGGATGATAGCTATAGTTTTGCTAAAAGCAAGTGATATAGCTTTTAAACTTTGGCTAATACAAGCAAAGAGCAACAAAAATAGTATAGATGAGATTTTAGGATTGCCTCAAGATTTTAAAATCTCTCCCGCTATGATTTATCTAAATACGGTGGTTTATACGATTTTGTTTTATTTTGCACTCTTTTAAAATTCGTTTTTCAACTATTATATTTTAAAAACGAAAAAATATCAATATTATATTTTTACTTTATATATCTTGCTCCAAGGAGATATAATAACCGGTTCAAAAAGATCTTTATCGTAGTTATCAAAAACAAACATCTGAATATACAAAGAGTTTAACATCTCATCATCAACTATTAAAAAACTTCTATAACTTTGCAAAAATATCACAGATAAAGGTGCGTTTTTTCTAAGATGCTGAGTCTCTTTTATTATTTTGCCGCTTTGGGTATATGCAACCGTATAAAAATCTTTTATGGGAACGACCTGATTTTGGATATATAAAACGCCTCTTTTTTTATCTATGGCTATCCCTCTTCCTAGATATGTTTTTTCCTCTGTATCTTTAAAAAATTCAGTATAATACATAAAAGGCTCACTTTTTCTTTTCCCGGTCATTAGATCTATATTGCTAAACTCCTTGACAACCGGAAATATCTCCATCATTCTAAGAGGCAAATATATATAAACCTCTCTTGTTTTATTAGGAAGTTTTATATCGCCATATTTTAGATTTTCCAAAAATTTGTTTGGATTTATCTGTTTTTGCTTTGAGTTTTGAAACAAAACATCGGCAACGGGAAAACCAAAAGATGCAACAAATTTTTCTCCTTTTTTATCTTCAAAAACAAACTCTTCCGGGATATTTGAAATATCAATATTCTCATCTTTATACTTTTTATACCATTTTATCTGCTCTATATATTTTTCTACTGAAACTCTTGCAAGTCTGGCCGCTTCAAGAGGCGAGGAGGTGCTAAGGATTTTTGAAACTATAAAATTGTCATGATTGTGTTTTCCGCCATCTATCAATGTTAGCTTATCCGCGTAAAACCAGATAGGATAAGCATAATCCCACCATGTTAAGACAAAATCTTTTGGAGAGCTTTTCTTTCTTAAAAGATCCAAAACTTCAACTTCGCTTTTATTAAAAACAACAGGCACCTTATAATCTACAACATGGGATATATTTGGCAAAAGAGCGGCAACGGCAAACAGACCAACAGCCGCATATTTTATATATCTGTTTTTCATCCATATAACAAATATCCAAAAAAGATAAACCAAAGAAAAACCCAAAAAAGGCACCGCGTATATGGTAAATCTAAGCCCACCTTTCAAAGCGAATATTCCAAGTGCCACAAAAACAAAACTTATCCAAAAACTTCGTTTGTGAATAAGCAAAAAAACATACCCCAAAAGGGACAATAAAAACAAAGATATATGTCCGCTTATTCTATTTGACAAAGTTTCAAAGGATATTCCTGAAGCCTCCCTTATAGTTTGCATAACTTTATAAAAATGAAGCCCCTTTTCTTCGGTGCCTTCTTTGAAAAAATACATAGAAATTTTACTCCATATCTGAAAAATAGCCCCGCTCCAAAAGAAAAATACCGCTATAATCAAAAAAGCCGCATACTTTTCATAAACTTTTGGGATGGATTTTTTATCCAGGACAAAATATAGAACTATAACCAAAGCCATTTTTATAATAAAATAGATAGGAAATAAAGAAAGATACAAAATGATCAAACTTTTATAAAAAAAATCATCTTTTCTATGAAATAAAATAAGATAAAAGGTATATAAAAAAACAAGTCCATATAAAACATTTTTGCCTGGAGCATATAAAAAGGGATAGATAGATGAGATCAAGCCTGCCCAAAGTATAGGTTTAAAGGATCTTTTTTCAACGGACGAAACCAAAAAATAAAATATAAAAACTATCACCATAACGCTAAACATATCCGTATCATAATAACCAAACATTGTCCTGTTATAATAACTCCAAGCTATCGAAGCAATAAGCGCTGCAAAAAAACCAACCACCGTTAGCTTATACAATCTCCCAAGTAAAATGATAGGCACAACTATAAAAGAAGATATAAATCCCGGCATATACAATAAAATAGTCTCTAAAGAAAAAGGAAGGATTTTTGCCAGCAAAGCCGTAACAAAAACCAACCCCCTATCCCAAAACTCAGAAACCAAAGGATTTGGCTGATGCATACCAAAAAGAGCCTTTTGAACTCCGCTGGCAAAAAAATAACCGTCATTTGTATTTATCATTATCTGACCATTCCAATAAAACTCATCAAAGCCTGAGGCCCAATATATCCAATAATATCTAATTGCCAATGAGAAAAGATAGGCTATAATTATAAAAACGATAACCGATCTGTTTGAGAAATACTCATCAGATA
>NZ_CEXZHP010000077.1:0-6928 GCF_982775275.1 Nitrosophilus sp. | reverse complement strand
AAATCAAGCGAGTAAAGCGAGCGAAGATTTGCGGTTAATTAAAAGTTAGAAAGTGAAAAAGTTAAAAAGTGAGAAAGTGAGCGAGGACAAAGCCGAAGGCTTAGTATTAGTTAAAATGGTTAAAAAGGTTGAGTGGTTGGGTGGTTAGGTAAGAGGCTGAAGGGAGAAGGAGGTAAGGGGGTAAGGAGATAAGGGGGTAAGAAAAGATTCAATTTCCAATGCCTAATTCCTATTTCCCAATATCTAATGTCCAATGTCCAATTTGGTTAAAATAGTTAAAAATGTTGAGTAGTTGAGTGGTTAAAATAGTTGAGTTGTTGAGTAGTTGAGTAGTTGAGTGGTTTTATAAAATCGGACAAAAAATAACGACTTCATAAAGGTTATAAAATGATAAAAAATCATAAAGAGTATGAAGAGGCGGTAAAAACTCTTAAAAAGTGGGCTTACGCCTATTATGTTTTGGACAATCCTTTGGTTCCTGACGAAGTTTATGATAAATTGTATCATGAAGTTGAAGAGTATGAAAAAGCTCATCCTAATGAGATAGATCCAACTTCGCCCACTCAAAGAATCGGCGCGGAACCTGCAAAAGAGTTTAAAAAGATAAAACATTTAACAAAAATGTGGAGTATGGAAGATATTTTTAATGAGAACGAATTAAAAGATTGGATAAAAAGAGTATATAAAAATGCTCAAACCAACGATCTCGATTTTTATATAGAACCAAAATTTGACGGAGCTAGCCTAAATCTTATATATGAAAACGGTCTATTAAAATCAGCCGCAACCAGAGGAGACGGAGAAGTTGGAGAGGATGTTACTCAAAACGCAAAAACCATTCCCTCCATACCTCTTGGTATCGATTATAAAGGTTTGATTGAGATAAGGGGAGAGGTTGTTATAAAAAAGGATGATTTTGAAAAGTTAAACCAAGAGAGAGTTAACAAAGGAGAAACCCCATTTGCCAATCCAAGAAACGCCGCCGCTGGAAGTCTTAGACAGCTTGATCCAAAAATCACCGCTAAAAGAAAGCTATTTTTTTATCCATGGGGAGTGGGATATAACACATTAAATATAAATCTACAAAGTCAAATGATGGATTTTATATATTCTCTTGGTTTTTTAAAGCCTTTTAAAAGGGGTGTTTGTAAAGATGAACAAGAGATAGAAAAGATTTATGAAGAGTTTAGAAGCATCAGAGACGATCTTCCGGTAATGCTTGATGGGATGTGTATAAAAGTAAATCAAAGGGATCTTCACGAAAAACTTGGTTATACGGTGAAATATCCAAGATGGGCGGTTGCATATAAATTTCCGGCAATTGAAAAAATGACAACCGTTTTGGATGTTATTCCTCAAGTTGGAAGAACCGGAGTTATAACGCCTGTTGCGATAGTAGAGCCTGTAGAGATTGAGGGGGTGATTGTAGAGAGGGCAACTTTACACAATTATAGCGAGATTGAGAGAAAAGATCTAAGAATTGGCGATAAGGTGATAATTATTAGAAGCGGTGACGTAATCCCGGAGATTACGAAGGTATTAAAAGAGTATAGAACAGGTAAGGAAAAAAAGATTCAAAGACCAAAATATTGCCCGGTATGCGGACAGCCTGTGTTGGATGAGGGGATACTTATAAAATGCCAAAATCTTAGCTGCCCCGCAAGAGTAGTCAACTCTATCATCTATTTTGCGTCAAAGCAGTGTTTAGATATAGAAGGTCTTGGGGAGAGTACGGTAAAACTTTTATATAAAAAAGGTCTTGTAAAGGATATTGTAAATATTTTTTATCTAAAAAAAGAGGATCTTTTAAAACTTCCTTTATTTGCCGAGAAAAAAGCTCAAAATCTTTTAGATGCTATTCAAAAAGTAAAAGGGGTAGAGTGCTGGAGATTTGTCAATGCGTTGGGAATTGAGCATATAGGAGAAGTCGCAAGTAAAAAACTTTGCGAAAAGTTTGGGTTAAATTGGTATAAAGCAAAGCCCCATGAGCTTATGAATATAGAAGGTTTTGGTCCTGAGATGGTAAAATCTATCGAAGAGTTTGTTGAGGTTAATAAAGATAAGATAGAAAAGCTTATAGATATTATCAAGCCTACCGAACCAAAGACAAAAGAGGTCAAAGAGAATATTTTTACGGGTAAAAACGTGGTTTTAACGGGAGCGATGAGGGAGCCTAGAAGTAAAATAAAAGAGATTTTAGAATCGTTAGGCGCACATGTAACAAATAGCGTATCTAAACATACAGATTTTGTTTTTTACGGGGAAGATCCTGGAAGCAAATATGATAGGGCTAAAGCTTTAGGGGTTACGCTTTTGCCGGAAGAGAAAATGTGGGAGATGATTGAAGAGGCTAAAAGCTAATGCAAGATTTTTTTAATATAACCGATTTTATAAAAGAGGGAGGAGCACTTTTTGAAGTTGCCGTAATTTTGCTTATTGGGTATCTTCTTGGCAATCTCGCAAATTTTTTGAAAATGCCAAGGGTTAGCGGATATATAGTTGCCGGCGTTTTGATGAGCCCTTACGTATTTGAGATAATCGATAAAGATTTTTTAGATAGAGCAGACGTTATAACTCATGCAAGTTTATCTATTATTACCTTTTTGATAGGTTCTTCTTTAAATTGGAACAAAATAAAAGGTTTAGGAAAAAGCATATTTGGTATAACTTTGGGCGAAGCGGAAATTGCTTATTTTGCCGTTTTTTTGGCAATGACGGCATATTTTTACTATTTTAGCCAATATCCTTTTAGCGTGGTTTTGGCAATTGCGCTTCTTTTTGGGGCGCTTGCCTCTCCAACGGATCCGGCCGCAACTCTTGAGGTTATCCATGAGTATAAGGCAAAAGGGGTTTTAACCACTTCCGTTTTAGGGGTAGCCGCTTTAGATGACGCGACGGGAATAATGAATTTTGTGCTTGGAACTTCCATAGCACAAACTTTAGTAAGTGGCCAAGAGATTGTTTTAACGGATGCGGCTATAAAAATAGCTTTTAATATTTTAGGTGCGATAATTCTCGGTATCGCTGGAGGTTTTTTGCTAAAATTTTTAGGGGAATTTGCAAAAGAGAGAAAAGAGAAGGTTACGGTAACTTTTGGAACTCTTTTTCTTACTTTTTCGATAGCTCATATATTGGGCGTTGACGAGCTTTTGGCAACAATGAGCGTAGGTATAACTATAGCAAATAGTTATAAAAGGAGTTTTGAGTTTGTAGCACCTATAGAAAATTATATAGAAGATGCCGTTTTTACGCTATTTTTTGTTGTGGGATCCGCTTTTTTAAATATTAATCTTTTAATAAAATATCTTCCTTTGGTAGGTGCCTATATTTTTGCGAGGTTTTTGGGAAAATATTTAGGAACGATGATTGGTGGAAGTTTAACTAACGCGCCTTTGGTAGTAAGAAAATATCTTTCTTTTTCTCTTTTTCCTCAAGGAGGCATCGTTATAGGATTGGCGCTTTTGTCTTATCAAAATCCAAAATTTGCCGATTTTGGGCAGATTTTGGTAAATATAGTAATCGGAGCTACAGCTATACATGAATTTTTAGGACCCCTGTTATCAAAGTTGGCTTTAAAAAAAGCTGGAGAGATAAAAATTGAGGCTTGATAAATTTTTAACTCAAAAAGGTTTTGTTAAAAGCAGAAACAAAGCGATAGAGCTTATAAAAGAGGGGTTTGTAAAAGTAAATGAAAAGATTATAAATAAGCCCTCTTTTGATGTAAATGAGGCCGATATTATTAAGATAGAAAAAGATTTTTTATATGTTAGCAGAGCCGCTTTGAAACTAAAAGGTTTTTTGGAGGGGCTAAATTTGGATATAAAAGATAGAGTGGCTTTAGATATTGGGGCAAGTAGCGGGGGCTTTACTCAGGTGTTGTTGGAGTATGGCGCTAAAAAGGTTTATGCATTGGATGTTGGAAAAAATCAGTTGGATAAAAGTTTAGCAAAGGATCAAAGAGTAGTAAATTTGGAACAGACCGATTTAAGAGAGTTTTTCCCAAAAATATCTTTTGACATTGTTACTTGCGACGTCTCTTTTATTAGTTTAAAAAAACTGTTAAAAGATATCAAAAGAGTATCAAAAAAAGATGTAATTCTTCTTTTTAAGCCCCAGTTTGAGGTTGGAAAAGAGGTTAAAAGAGATAAAAAAGGCGTAGTTTTGGATGAAGATGCCATAATAAAGAGCAAAATGGATTTTGAGAAAAATCTAAACCGATACGGCTTTAAAATAGTTAAAGAAGATAAGTCTAAAATTAGCGGCAAAGAGGGAAATATAGAATTTTTTTACTATTTGGAGATAGATTATGAAAAATAACGTAGATAGTTTGGCTATAGGAGCATTTGACGGGATGCATATAGCTCATCAGGAGCTTTTTAAAAGACTTACCAAAAACGGAGCCATTCTTATAATCGATAAAAATAGCGCTCAATTGACTCCTGGAGAATATAGATGCGAATATACAGATAAAAAATGTTTTTTTTACGATCTAAAAGAGATAAAAGATCTTGACGCTAAAGGTTTTGTTGAAAAATTGAAAGAGGATTTTAAAAATTTAAAAAAAATAGTAGTAGGTTATGATTTTGCTTTTGGAAAAGATAGAAAATATAAAATAGATGATTTAAAAAGATATTTTGACGGGGAAGTTGAGGTAGTTTCTGAAGTAAAATATAAAGGGATATCGGTTCACTCAAGAGTAATAAAAGAGTTTTTAAAAAAAGGTGATATAAAGATGGCAAACGCTCTTTTGGGGCATACATATAAAATTGTCGGAGATGTAATAAAGGGGCGAGGTTTGGGCAAAAAAGAGCTCTATCCCACTATAAATATAGTAGTTAAAGATTTTTTAATCCCAAAAGATGGAGTTTACGCAACGATTACCGATGTTGAGGGCTTTTACGAGCCTTCGGTTACATTTATCGGAAAAAGCCAAACAGTTGAAAAAGAGTTTAGTATAGAAACCCATATAATAAAAAAAGATATTCCAAAGGCAAAAGGAAAAGTTACTATTTTATTTTTTGAAAAAATAAGAGACAACAAAAAATTTGATAGTTTAAAAGAGCTAAAAAAACAGATCGAAAAAGATATAAATGTCGCTTTGGAGATAGTAAAAGAGCATACCATATAAAAAGGAAATTTATGAAAAGGTTTTTTTTAATAGCTATATTTTCTATTTTGCTTTTTGCACAGCATAAATATACAAATTCTCTAATTTATGAAGAATCGCCCTATCTTTTACAACACGCACACAATCCTGTAAATTGGATGAGTTGGGGCAAAGAGGCTTTTGATAAGGCAAAAAAAGAGCATAAACCTATATTTTTATCTATTGGATATAGCACTTGTCACTGGTGTCATGTGATGGAGAAAGAGTCTTTTGAAAATGAAGAGATAGCAAAAATTATAAATGAAAACTTTATACCCATTAAGGTTGATAAAGAGGAACGCCCAGATATTGACAAATATTATCAAAAAATATATCAAATTATGCACAGACGTGGTGGGGGATGGCCTTTGACGATCATTTTAACGGAGGATTTAAAACCTTTTTTTTCCGCAACCTATATTCCTCCAGAAGATGGATATGGAGTTAAGGGGTTAAAAACCATTTTGCCAATTTTGGCAAAAGCTTACAAAGAAGAGAGAAAATATTTAGAAAAAAGAGCCGATGCGGTTTTGGGCTTGATGAAAAAGTATGAAGAGGCAGAGTATGTTCCGGTTCAGCTCGATTTGACTCTTGCTAAAAAGTTTGTATTGCAAGCGCAAAATGATTTTGACAAAGTTTACAAAGGTTTTTCAAAAAAGATAAAATTTCCCCAGCCAAGCACTATAAACGCGCTATTGGATATCTATCTAATAACCAAAGATAAAAACGCTTTTGATATGGCAAATGAGACGTTGAAGGCAATGGCAAAAGGGGGGATATATGATCAGATTGAGGGCGGTTTTTTTAGATATACCACCGACAGAAGATGGCAAATTCCTCATTTTGAAAAGATGCTATATACAAACGCACAACTAATAGATACTTATATTAAAGCTTATAGATTAACTAAAAATCCTCTGTTTAAAAAAACCGCAGAAGATACCATAAAAGAGTTTGATACAAGATATAAAAATAAAATAGGTTTATATTATAGCGCAAGCGATGCCGATACCAAAGGCGTTGAAGGAGGATATTTTATTTACGGTTATAAAGATACTCTAAATTTTTTTGTTAAAAATGGATTTAGTGCACAAAGAGCAAAAGAGATTTTAAAATATTTTGGTATCGAAGAGGACGGAAATATAGATGGAGAGTATTCAAATCCTTATATAAACGATAGGATAAATATATCAAACGAAGATGTTAAAAAGGCAAAAAAGCTTTTATGGATGATTAGATCCAAAAGAGAATTTCCTTTTATAGATAAAAAAATTATTACTTCCTGGAACGCAATGATGATAGACGCAAAATTAAAAGCCTCAATTTTTAATAAAAATTATAAAAAAGAGGCTCTAATCTCGTTAAATAACTTAATAGATTTGATGTTGAAAAAAAATATTTTATATCATCAAACTATAGATAATAAAAAGCCTCAGAAAAAAGCTCTTTTAGAAGATTATGCCTATTTGATAAAAGCTTTAATAACCGCTTATGAGATAAGCTTGAATAAAAAATATCTAAATTTAGCGACAAAATTGGCAAAAGAGGCAAAGAAGAGATTTTTTGATAAAAAAAGATGGTATTTGAGCGATACGTTTAAAACGGTAGCGGAAATTAGCGACGATTATTATACCTCTCCTTTATCTATTATGATGCACAATTTTTTAAAACTTTCTTCTTTAGTTGATATAAAATATGACAAAGATGCAAAATATCTAATAAACAGACACTCTGCGCTAATTTTTCATAATCCCTACTTTTACCCCGAAGCTTTTAGAGCCG
>NZ_CEXZHP010000076.1:0-6976 GCF_982775275.1 Nitrosophilus sp. | reverse complement strand
AATAAAAGGCTATTAGAGAGCGTTGAGAAAGGAAAATTGGAAAAGCCTAAAAATTTTAAACTTCCATTAATCGATTTTTTACAAAAACCTCCTAAAAAAAGAGGAAACATTAACGAAGCAGAAATTGATAAAAAGATAAAAGAGCTTATCGAAAAACTCGCCAAATTTAAAATTGAAGGTGATGTTGTTAGAACCTATACAGGTCCTGTGGTTACTACTTTTGAGTTTAAACCAGCACCCCATATAAAAGTTTCTAAAATATTAAATTTAGCCGATGATTTGGCAATGGCTCTTAAAGCAAAAACCATTAGGATCCAAGCCCCCATCCCTGGTAAAGATGTGGTGGGAATAGAGATACCAAATAAAGAGATAGAAACGATTTATCTTAGAGAAATTTTAGAGAGCGATATTTTCAAAAACGCCGCATCGCCTTTAACCATAGCACTTGGAAAAGATATAGTCGGAAAGCCTTTTGTTACAGATTTGAAAAAACTTCCTCATCTTTTGATAGCGGGCACTACCGGAAGCGGTAAAAGTGTAGGAATAAATTCGATAATTATTAGCCTTTTGTATAGAAATTCGCCCGATAATTTAAAACTTATGCTAATTGATCCAAAAATGTTGGAATTTTCTATATATAATGACATACCTCATCTTTTAACTCCAGTCATTACCAAGTCAAAACAGGCAATTATCGCTTTAAACAATATGGTAGCCGAAATGGAGAGGCGTTATCAGCTAATGAGTAAAACAAAAACAAAAAATATTGAAGGTTACAACAAAAAGGCAAAAAAAGAGGGATTTGAACCTCTACCTTATATAGTGGTTACTATAGATGAGCTTGCCGATTTGATGATGACAAGCGGAAAAGAGGTTGAACATTCAATTGCAAGACTTGCACAGATGGCAAGAGCGAGCGGAATACATTTAATAGTTGCTACTCAAAGACCAAGCGTTGATGTGGTGACGGGTATTATTAAGGCAAATTTACCAAGTAGAATAAGTTTTAAAGTAGGCCAAAAAATCGACTCAAAAGTTATACTTGATACTTTTGGTGCAGAAACTCTTCTTGGAAGAGGAGATATGCTTTTTACGCCTCCTGGGGTAACTGGACTTATTAGACTTCACGCACCATGGATAAGTGAAAACGAAATAGAAAAGATCGTTGAGTTTTTAAAATCCCAAAGAGGTCCCCAATATGATGAAAAATTTTTAAAAGAGGAGATAGGAGGATCTACATCTAGCCAAAGCGTTGATGAAGAGTTGGATGAGCTTTTTGAGGAGGCAAAAGAGATAGTTTTAAAAGAGAGAAAAACTTCAATTAGTTATCTTCAAAGAAGATTGCAAATAGGTTACAATAGAGCTGCAAGAATCGTTGAACAGTTGGAAAATATGGGTGTTTTATCTGCTCCAAACGCTAAAGGGAACAGGGAGATTTTAATTTAATGGATACAGAGTTTGCGATAAATCTTTTGTTATCCTCTGTTTTGGGATTGATGATAGGACTTCAAAGAGAGATTCAAACATACTTTGAAAAATCAAAAGAGTTTGGAGGAGCAAGAACCTTTTCTATAATTTCAATAATCGGTTATTTAAGCGCGGTTTTAACCAATTATGTTAATTGGCTTTTTCCATTGGTAGTAGTTGGAATTATATTATTTGTGACCTATGTTCATTCAAAAACGGTAAAAATTACAAAAGATATAGGTACAACTACCGAATTTGCCGCAATTGCAACGCTATTAATCGGATCTGTTATATTTTTTTTAGGAAAACAAGAAGCTGTATTTAGCGCTATTTTGGTTCTTTTTTTACTTGAAATAAAAGGCAAAATAAAAGAGTATGAAGGAAAAATATCTAAAAAAGATGTAACTTCTGCTATTTTATTTGCTTTGATGAGTTTTGTAATTTTACCGATTTTACCAAATTATCCTGTTGATCCGTTTGGAATAATAAATCCATATCAAATATGGATGATGGTTGTTTTAATTTCTGGTTTATCTTTTTTAGGTTATATAAGCGTAAAATCTATAGGTGCTAAAAAGGGGTTGCTGCTTACCGGTTTTTTTGGTGGGCTAGTCTCATCAACCGCTGTTTCCATTTCTCTTTCTAAAAGATCAGTTATCAATAAAGAGTTGATATCTTATCTAGCCGTTGCTATAGGGATAGCCTCAAGCACAATGTTTTTTAGGGTTTTGGTAGAGGTAGCGGTTGTTGATAAAAGACTTTTGGAATATATTTTTTTGCCTTTTATGCTATCAACAATATTAGGATATTTTTATCTATTTATTCTTTATAAAAAAGCAACCATAAAGATAACTTCTGCGGATTTTGAGTTAAAAAACCCTTTAGAATTAAAAGAAGCGCTAAAGATAGGGATACTTTTTGGATTGGTGTTTGGCGCAATGAATTTGGTTGAGAAAAATTTTGGAGATTTAGGAATATATATAGTTTCAATTATTTCAGGATTTGGTGATGTAGACGCAATTACTTTATCTTTGGCAAATATGAGTTTAGAAAATAAAATAGATAAAAATATAGCTGCTATAGGGATATTTTTAGCCTCTATTTCAAACTCTTTTACAAAACTTCTGATTGTTTTTTATATTGGAGGCAAAAGAATAGGAATTTTGATATTTTTATTTTTTTTAATTTCCGTTGCACCGTTGCTATTTTTTGTAGGAAAATTTTTATTGTAACTTTTTTACACATATTATATTTTAAATGTTACTTAATGAAACAACCTTATAATTTATATAAATTAATTTGATAAAATTTAATCACAACAAAAGGAGGAACTATGGAAAAATTTATGGAAAAAATTGAAGAAAATGTTAAGCATTTTGAAGAGCTTGTTAAAAAGAGCGAAGAGGAATTAAAAGAGTTAGATGAAAAGTTAAAAAGCGTAAAAGAAAAGCTTATCAAAAAAGAGGAGGAGATTTTAGAGGTTTCTTCTCACATTAGAGAAAATGAACATAAAATAAACGCAATTTTAGATAAATTAAGAAAAATAAAAAAATTATTAGCTCATGAGGATAGTCAAAGAGAAAGAGAGACTCTTTTGGCTGAGAGAAGAAAACTTTTAGAAGAGCTTGGTGAGCTGAATGAAAATGAAAGTAGATTAAAAGAAAAACATAGAGAACTTACCTTTGAAGAGGATAAACTTCTTGAAGAAGAGGCAAAATTGGAAGATGAAAAAACAAAATGGATGCAAAAACATGAAAAATTTATGAAAAAACTGCAACACAATATCGACCTTTTACAAAAAAAACTTTCTCAATTTAAACAATTACACAATATTAAATAAAAGGAGAAGATATGGGTTTTATTGAAGAATACAAAAAAGCGGCCGAAGAAAGAGCAAAGCTTGGAATACCTCCAAAGCCTTTAACTCCAAAGCAGGTTGCAGAAGTTATCGAATTATTAAAGCAGGTTCCTATCGTTGAAGAAGAGTTTTTGATGGATCTTCTTTTAAATAGGGTTCCTCCTGGCGTTGATGATGCGGCATATGTAAAAGCAGCTTTTTTAAGAGATATAATAAGAGGACATGCAAAAACGGCTGCTATTAGTCCTAAACATGCTGTTGAGATACTCGGCACTATGCTTGGTGGATACAATGTAGGACCCCTTGTTGAGGCGTTAAGTCATGAAGATGAAGAGGTAGCTCAAGCAGCTGCTGATGCACTTAAAAAAACACTTTTAGTTTATGATGCATTTAACGACGTAGTTGAACTTGCAAAAAATAACAGATTTGCAAAAGAGGTATTAGAGTCTTGGGCAAATGCCGAATGGTTTTTTAATAGACCGCCACTTCCTGAGTCTTTAAAAGTTGTTGTTTTTAAGGTTCCTGGCGAGACAAATACTGATGATCTCTCTCCTGCAAGCGAAGCTTGGAGTAGAAGTGATATTCCTTTGCACGCTTTAAGTATGCTAAAAGCTAAAATGCCAGATGCTCAAGAGACTATAAAAAGATTAAAAGAGGAGACAAAACTTCCTGTAGCATTTGTAGGCGATGTTGTGGGAACGGGAAGTAGTAGAAAATCTGGTATTAACTCTGTTCAGTGGTGGATAGGAGAAGATATTCCACATGTTCCAAACAAAAGAACAGGTGGTGTTATAATAGGTGGAATTATAGCTCCGATTTTTTTCAATACCGCTGAAGATTCAGGTGCACTTCCTATAGAAGCTCCAGTTGATAAACTTGAAACGGGAGATATTATTGAGATTAGACCATATGAAGGGAAAATATTAAAAAACGGCGAAGTTGTAAGCGAATTTAAACTAAAGCCAAATACTCTTCCTGATGAGTATAGAGCCGGAGGTAGGATTCCACTTATTATAGGAAGAGGTTTAACAAGAAAAGCAAGAGCCGCTCTTGGAATGGAAGAGGAAAATATATTTATAAGACCAGAACAACCAAAAGGTAAAGAGGGTGTAGGATATACTCTTGCTCAAAAAATGGTTGGACGCGCTTGCGGTATGGAAGGTGTTAGACCGGGAATGTATATCGAGCCTGAAACTTTAACTGTTGGTTCTCAAGATACAACAGGTGCTATGACAAGAGATGAGATAAAAGAGTTAGCGGCATTAAGTTTTGGTGCTGATTTTGTATTGCAAAGCTTTTGTCATACAGCAGCTTATCCAAAACCTGCCGATATCGAACTTCAGCACACTTTGCCTGAGTTTATAACAAGTAGAGGAGGGGTTAGTTTAAAACCTGGTGATGGCGTAATTCACAGTTGGCTAAATAGAATGGTTCTCCCAGATACTGTAGGAACTGGTGGAGACTCTCATACTAGATTTCCTATAGGTATAAGTTTTCCGGCTGGGTCTGGGCTTGTTGCGTTTGCAGCAGTTACAGGATCGATGCCTCTAAATATGCCAGAATCTGTTTTAGTTAGATTTTCAGGTGAGTTGCAGCCAGGAATCACTTTGAGAGACTTGGTAAACGCTATTCCATATTTTGCTATTAAGCAAGGATTATTGACCGTTGAGAAAAAGGGTAAGAAAAATATTTTTGCAGGACGTGTGCTTGAGATTGAGGGTCTTCCGTTTTTGAAAGTTGAGCAAGCTTTTGAATTAAGTGATGCTTCAGCGGAAAGAAGTGCGGCTGCTTGTACCGTGGCGTTAGATGAAGAACCGGTTATAGAATATTTAAAATCAAATATTAAACTGATTGAAAAAATGATTGAAGCTGGATATGAGGATAAAAGAACTCTTGAGAGACGTATGAAAAAGATGCAAGAGTGGCTAAAAGAGCCAAAACTTATGAGAGCTGATAAAAATGCCGAATATGCAGCCGTTATCGAAATAGATCTAAATGAGATAAAAGAGCCGATTGTTGCTTGTCCTAATGACCCAGATGATGTAGCAACTTTAAGCGAAGTTCTTGAAAATCCAAATAGACCTCATAAAATAGATGAAGTTTTTGTTGGAAGTTGTATGACAAATATTGGCCATTATAGAGCTTTGGGTGAGATTTTAAAAGGCGAGGGACAAGTTCCTGTTAGACTGTGGATAGCTCCTCCTACTAAAATGGATGAAGAAGATCTTATAGAAGAGGGATATTACTCAATTTATGCTGCAGCGGGTGCAAGAACAGAGCTTCCTGGATGTAGCTTGTGTATGGGTAACCAAGCAAGAGTTAGAGATAACGCTGTGGTATTTAGCACTTCAACAAGAAATTTTGATAACAGAATGGGTAAAGGTGCTAAAGTTTATCTTGGAAGTGCAGAGCTTGCTGCGGTTGCTGCGATATTGGGAAGAA
This sequence comes from Nitrosophilus sp., assembly GCF_982775275.1. Taxonomy (NCBI): domain Bacteria; kingdom Pseudomonadati; phylum Campylobacterota; class Epsilonproteobacteria; order Nautiliales; family Nitratiruptoraceae; genus Nitrosophilus; species Nitrosophilus sp. Next base: position 1,209 of record NZ_CEXZHP010000076.1, on the reverse strand, counting down.
TTCCAACAAAAGAAGAATATTTAAAAATCGTTCCTAAAAAACTTGCCGGAAAAGAGGATAAGGTCTATTCATATCTAAATTTTGATCAGATAAACGAGCAGCTTCTTGAAGAGATGGTTCATAAATATGTATAAAAGTTTTGGGCATTTTGCCCAAAACTAAGATTTAACTACTGAAAAATGATATCAAATTCCGGGTCGATTTTGTATTCGAAAATTTTATCTTCGATTTTTATATTTTGCTTTTGATTTTTAAAAACGATTATTATTTCATTTTCCAATTTATCTTTAAAGACAATTTTTTTTAGTTTTCCTTTATTATCAAGATATATATAAAAATTTTGATTTTGATATTTTGCTAAAAGAGTGTTTTTATCTATCTTTTTTGCTTTTTTTAAAATCTCTATGATATTTTTCGTTTTTGTAAAATGGCTAATTGTTGCCTGTTCGATTTCAGGCTCAATTACAACTACTTGATCATCGACGATATAGATCTCCTTTTTTACCGGCTTTATATATTTCCACAATATTTTCATAGGCTTTTTAAAATATAGCTTTCCATAATATTTAATAGTTTTTTTTGACTCTTTTACTATCTGTATAAAATCGGCTTCAAAAGAGTTTATTTCTATGGAAGCCAAAAGCATGTTTATAAATATTAAAAAAACAATAATCTTTTTCATTATTCTCCTTTTTTTAATGAATTTTATCTAAAATATAAAAAATCTAAAATTATGATAAAATTGCATATTAAAAAAAAACAGTTATGTTGAAAAAGGTAAAGGAAATAGATGTTAAAAACTTTAGTTCAAAAAGTAATCGGCACAAAAAACGATAGAGAGTTAAAAAGATATCAAAAAAGGGTTAAAAAGATAAATGCATTAGAGCCAAAATATGAAAAATATAGCGATGAAGAATTAAAAAAAGCTTTTAATGAGTTAAGAGAGAGGGTAAAAAGCGGCGAAGCTACTATGGATGAGGTATTGGAAGACTCTTTTGCTATAACAAGGGAGGCTAGCAAAAGAGTTCTTGGAATGAGACATTTTGATGTTCAATTAATAGGTGGTATGGTATTACACGAAGGTAGAATTGCAGAAATGAAAACCGGAGAGGGTAAAACCCTTGTTGCAACTTTGGCTGTGGCGTTAAACGCTATGACGGGTGAGGGAGTTCATGTTGTTACGGTTAATGACTATCTTGCAAAAAGAGA
>NZ_CEXZHP010000075.1:0-6987 GCF_982775275.1 Nitrosophilus sp. | reverse complement strand
TTATTTACTACATATTTGCGGGAGTGGCGGAATTGGCAGACGCGCCAGACTTAGGATCTGGTGCCGCAAGGCGTGGAGGTTCAAGTCCTCTCTCCCGCACCACTTACTCCTATAAAACTACCAACAATCTTTCATAAATAAAAAAAATAAAAATAATAAAAACTTTTTATGTTAAAATATATCCTCAATCATACAAAGGCAATATAATGAGGATTAAAGATATAAAGTTTCATATTGTATTTGATAATTTTTTATATAAAAAAGATTTGGTTTCTTTGTGGGGATTTTCTTGCTATATTCAAACTCCAAAAAAAGATATCTTATTTGATACGGGAAGTAACGGTAGAGTTTTGCTTTCAAATATAAAAAAGATGAATTTAGATTTAAAAAATATTTCTCTTCTTTTTATTTCCCATTCCCATTGGGATCATACAGGGGGTATTGATACCGTTTTAGAGGAAAATCCAGATATAAAAATAGCAATACCAAACTCTTTTTCAAAAAGATTAATAAACGATTTACAATATTTAGCCAAAGAGGTTATTGTTGTAGAAAATCATCCTCTTCAGATTGAAGATGGTATATATTCGACCTCAGTTATGGTGGATATTTCCGAAGAGTCTCTAATAATAGATACAGAAGATGGTGGAGTATTGATTGTGGGATGTTCTCATCCTGGAATTATAAATATCGTAAAAAGAGCTATGAAAATAATAAATAAAGAGATTATCTATGTTATAGGTGGATTTCATCTATTTGATAAAAAAGAGGAAGAGATAGTAAAAATAGTGGAAGAGATGAAAAGTTTGGGAGTAAAATATATAACTCCTACACACTGTAGTGGAGAAAAAGCTATTTTTTTATTTAAAAAAAGATACGGGAAAAATTTTATCGAGGGTGGAGTCGGAAGAGTAATTGAGTTTAATTAAGCTTTTTTATCCTTTTTTTAATAGGTTTTATATTTTTTATAAACTCTTTTTCATATTTTCTTTTTTGTCTGTTTAAATATTTTGAAATCTTTTTTATTATATTTGGATCTTTTATAAATTTTTCTATACTATTTTTTTGGACCTCTATATCATGATATTTTCCCAAAATATCTTGAATTTTTTTTATATTTTTTAAAACCTTTTTTTTATTGTATAAAAAAGAGAAATTTTCTAAAAGATATCTTAATTTTTTAAATTCTATCCTTATTTTGTGCAGATCCTTTGATGAAAAATTTTTTAAATTTTTTTCTATCTTTTTTGCCCTGTTTTTAACTTTTATAATAGCGGTATCTATGATATTTTTATTATTTTCTATGTAAAAGGAGTCTAAAATAAATCTCTTATATAGATCTATTATCTTTTTTTCATTTTTTTGGATCAATTTTTTTAAGTTTTTTTCTTCTTGGTTTTGAAACCTTTTTAGCTCTCTTTTTAGTATTGAAAGGTCGATTTTAAATTTTTTTTCATAAAAAGAGATATCTTGCATAAAAACATCCAAGTCTCTTTTTAAGTTTGTTTCTTTCATAAAATCTTTTAAAAATTTATACGAATATTGATAAAAATTGGGCTCAAAATACTCTTTAAACTCTTTTAAAATAGTTCTTGTTTTTCTGATATTTACTCTAAGTTGGTGCAGATTTTCTACATCTTTTTCTATTTTACATTTTTGCAAATAGTATCTAACTTTTATTAGGTAGTTTTTAAAAATAGCTTTTAATACATCTTTAGTTAAGCAGGAGTCAAGTTGAAGAGTTTGTTTACATCTATTATATATTTTGATTTTTGATTTCATAAATAGACTCCGGGCTTTTTATGATTATACCAAAAGCCCGGGGAGGGTTTATAATTTTGCTTCGTAGCGTCTTAACATCCAAAGGCGTCTTAGGGCTTTTTTTCTTGCTTTTATTTTCTCTTCTTTTCTTATTTCTGTAGGAGGCTTGTAAAATCTTCTAGCCCTAGCTTCCGTTACTATAAGGTTTCTATCAACCTGTTTTTTAAATCTTCTATATGCTTCTTCAAAACTCTCGTTTGGATTAACTACTATGCCAGGCATATAAGTCTCCTTGAGAAAATTTTAAATGAAATTATATCAAAAATCCAAAAAATTTAAAGATTATATTGTTATAATTTTTAAAAAAAGAGGGGATTGGATGGAATATTATAACTGGATTTTAGCGTTTCATGTTATGAGTTTTATAAGTTGGATGGCTATGCTTTTTTATCTTCCAAGGCTTTATGTTTATCATATGGAATTTAAAGATAATTATGATTATGTAGAAGTTGTAAAAATTCAAGAAAAAAAATTATACGCTTTTATAGGAGTGCCGGCTTTTTGGGCTACGTTAATTAGCGGTTTATCTATGATCTTTATAAATCCAGATCTTTTCAAAAGCGGTATTTGGCTTCATATAAAATTAACTGCGGTTGCTTTATTGATAGTTTATCATTTTAGTTTAGGATATTTTAGAAAAAAACTTTTAAAAGATGAATGCACAAAAAGCGGCAAATTTTTTAGGGTATATAATGAAATACCAACAATTTTAATGATAGTTATCGTAATAATGGTTGTTATAAAACCGATATGAAAAAGGCTCTTGTGTTAAGCGGAGGCGGAGCAAGATGTTTTGCTCAGCTTGGATATGTAAGTTATCTTGAGAGTTTAAATATAAAATTTGATCTATTTTGCGGCAGTAGCGGCGGAGCCATAATTGGTGCGTTTTTGGCTAAAGGTTATAAAAGTAGAGAGATTTTTGAAATTTTAAAAAAGATAGATTTTAAAAAATTAATATCTTTTAATTTTTTCAAAAGCTCTATTTTTAAGTTTAAAGATGCAAAAGAGCTTTTAATAAGATATAAATTGGATGATTTTGAAAATTTAGAAAATGAACTTTATGTTACGGTAACTGATTATGAAAGTTATGAGACAAAATATATAAATAGTGGAAAGCTTTGCGACTATCTTTTGGCTTCATCTTCGTTAATTCCAATTTTTGAACCTTATCAAATAGATGGTAAAATATTTATTGACGGAGGATTTACGGATAATTTACCCGTTAAACCATGTTTAAAAAGCGATTTTATATTGGCGATCAACGTAAATCCCCCTTTAAAATTTAAAAATAGTTTTTTTGGAAACCTATATAGGGCAGGTTATATAATGCTAAATACAAATATTAAACACTCTAAAAAGTTTGCAAATAAGTATATAGAGATTGCCGAGTGCGGTAAGTTTTCTATATTTGATACGAAAAATTTTGATAATATTTATAATGTCGGTTTTATGGAAGCTAAAAAAGATGAAAAATATTGGAAAGGTTTTAAATGCTAAAAAAAATATGGGAAAATTTTGTAGATAAAAAGATAATACCTTACGTTTTTGAGTGTTCAAAACATCCTATGAGGTTTTTGGAACTTTTAAAAGCAAATAAGGCTTATATAGACGGATTGGATCCATCTTTTACAATTCCTGGATTTAAACTCTCAACAACTAGATTATATATAGTATATTTTGTTTTATGGAATATTATAATAATCCCGGCTTCTTTAATTTTTCACAATTTTTTAGCAAAGCTTGATTGTCATTTATCTATTATTTTGGCAATAATTTTTACGCTTCTGTTTTTTGGAACTTTCCAAATATTTAAAGAGTGGTTGATAGACAGGGTTTCTCAAAGAATCATTAAAAGAGCTTGGCAAAACCATTTGCCCCATTTTAATTATGAAAAATATAGATTTAAAGTTGCTCAAATATTTTCGGAGGCTTTAGATAAAGATATACCAAAATATGAGATTGAAAGATATATTTTAGATAGGCTCGTAGAGGATGATTAAGAGATTTTTTTACCTATTTCTATTTTTTTGCCAAAACCGAGATTATTGTTTGTGTATTTAATATATTTTATTTTTATTCCTAAAATTTTGGGCTTTAGTGTTAAAGATATGGGAAATTTTTTTAAATATTTTATTTTTTTCTCTTTTTTTAACTCTATTATCTCTCCTTGAAACTGCACTCCTTCTATTTTTGAAATATTTTTTGTATTTAAAAAGATAGCTCCACTTGCAATACTGTTTTTTTTGATTATTTTCATATGATAGGTATCTATATTTGAAGCAAAAATCAATAAATTATCTTCTTCATCATATAGATAAAAACAGTTAAAGGAGTATGGTATATTATTTTTGGAGACGGAAATTGTCGCAATATGCTCCTTTTTTAAAAAATTTAATATATTTTTATATTTTTCCAATAACAAAATCAAACCCTTCAATTAACAGTATATATCTTCCAAATTTAGCAATAGCTACCAATATTATAAATTTTTTTAAATCATAATGAAAAGCTCCAGCAATAAACGTAATTGGGTCTCCAATAACCGGAGCCCAAGATAGCAAAAGAGCAAAACCTCCATATTTTTGAAACAGTTTTTGAGCTTTTTCAATATAATTTTCTTTAACATATCTCTTCTCTATTAGATAATCAATTCCTTTTTTTCCTATATAAAAATTTAACAGCGATCCAAGGGTATTGCCAATACCGGCACTCAAAAGTATCAAAAATTTTGGATAATTCTCATTTAAATAGTATATTATAGTAGCTTCGCTGTATATTGGCAAAATAGTTGCCGCACCAAAAGCAGATAAAAAGATTATTATAAACTCTTTCATAACTTTTCCGTTTTTTAAATTATAGATAGATTTTGATTATTTTATTATAAGTGCAAAATAAGAATAAAAGAGTAAAATTTATGAGTAATTAAAAAAATTAATAAAATTAAAATTTAAATTTAATTTTAAACTAAAGAAACTTGAGTTAGAATATATAAAGAAAATTTAGCCAAAGAAGGGCAAGATGAATTTTGAAAAAGATGTACAAAAGGCTCACGAGTTTTTAAAAGAGTTAGCGGCACAAATAGGATGTGAAGGTGATGAGAGAAAAGCTGGCAGGGTATTAAGGGCGGTTTTAAGAGTATTAAGAAGAAGAATCTCACCTGAAGAGTATATGGATTTTATAGCGCAGCTTCCAATGTGTATAAAAGCTATGGCGGTTGATGGTTGGAAACTATCATCTTTTCCTGATAAAAATATAAAAAATGTTCAAGATTTTGTTAATGCCGTAATTGAAGAGGATAAAAGAGCGGCTGAAAATGATTTTGGCGATGAGGAGAGTGCTTTAGAAACAGTTAAGAAAGTTTTTCATTTTCTCAAAGAACATATTAGTAGCGGCGAAGTAAAAGATATGGAAGCAGAATTACCAAAAGCTATCCAAGAACTAATAAAAAATGCGTAAAATTAGGCCCATTTATTGGGCCTAATTTATAATAAATTTTTTCTAACATCAAATCTACGTAATATCTATCAAATAGTTTTTATCTCTTCAATATTATTAAAAACTTCAGCTAAATCTTTAAAAAAAGTTGAGCTGCTAAATAAAATGAAAAAAAATATTTAGAGTTATTTTTATAATACTTAATAAATTTTTCCTTTTTAGTTAACAAATTATTAACAATTTTATCCAAAAAAATTTTGAATATATAATTTTTTAGAAGGAGAAGAGATGGATAAAATATTTAAAAGGGTAAGAAACAAAATATTATATAAATTTTTAAAAGGTTATTTAAAGAGCTTTTATTGAAAGTGGAGCGTACCGGGTTCGAACCGGTGACCTCCACGCTGCCAGCGTGGCGCTCTCCCAGCTGAGCTAACGCCCCGTGATTGGTTTATAGTTAATAATTGATGGTTGATAGCTATCGGTTGATGAAATTATATCAAAAAAATTCGTAAATTAAAACTATAGTCCATATTCCCAATGTTAAAAAAAAAGATAACAAAACGGCAGCAGCTCCTGCATCTTTGGCATGTTTTGCCAATGGGTGAATTTCTTTAGTTACCAGATCAACTGTTCTTTCAATTGCACTATTTAACAGCTCAACTATTAAGGGTATAAGCATTGCCGTTTGCATAATAGTTTTTGAAAGAAGAGAAATTGGCGAAAACCAAATTATTATGGAAAAAAAGATAAATAGCAGAACCTCTAATTTAAAAGATGTCTCGTTTAAAAAAGATTCGATTAATCCATCAAATGCATATTTTGCATTTTTAAAAAGACTGTATCTTGGTTTGTTTCTCAATTTTTCCACCTATTAAATCTATTTTTATAAAAATAGCTTGCGCTCTGATAATATGTTATTGTATCATTTATATCTTTTTGGTTTGGTTTTATAGCGGTATATTTGGAATTAAAAATTGTCTCTTTTTCTATTTTATATTCATGAACCTTTTTTTGTGGAATTAAAATTGTTAAAGAGTTATCTCTTTTTAGAGCAATTTTTTGATAATTTCCTACAAGAGCTCTCTCTTTGAAATCATCTAACAATATATCGTTGCCATAAAATTTGCTTTTATATGTCCAGTGCAGCAAACCAAAAAGAGTTGGTATTGTATCTATTTGACTTGAGAGTTTATCAATTTTACCCGGCTTAATAATATTTGGTGCATAAAAGATTAGAGGAATGTGATATTTATGAATAGGAATTTCGCTTTTACCAGCACTACTTGCACAATGGTCCGCTACAATTATGAAGATTGTATCTTTAAACCAAGGTTTGTTTTGTGCTTCTTTAATAAATTTTCCAATTGCATAATCTGTGTATTTGACTGCTCCCTCGCGTCCGGTATGTGAAGGTATATCAATTCTTCCAGAAGGATAAGTATATGGTCTATGATTTGATGTTGTCATTAGATAAAGAAAAAATGGCTTTTTGTTTTTATAAATATTATCAGCGACTTTCAATGCTTTATTATAGAGGTCCTCATCACAAACCCCCCAAATATTTGAAAATGTTATTTCATCGCTACTCATATCAGCCCTATCTATAATCTTAAACCCATTATGTGAGAAAAAGTCGTTCATATTATCAAAATATCCATGTCCGCCATAAATAAACCTGTTTTCATATCCTCTTTTTTTAAATATAAATCCGATTGAATACATATTATG
>NZ_CEXZHP010000074.1:0-7065 GCF_982775275.1 Nitrosophilus sp. | reverse complement strand
GCTTTTTATGATTTTTTTAAATTTAGTCGCTTCAAAAAAACTTTTTAAAGATAATAAAGATAGATCCATTTTTATAATCGCCTCAATAATATCAAATACAGGAAATCTTGGCATTCCTTTGGGTATTGCTATTTTTGGGGAAGAGTCAATTGCCTATACCACTATTATAAATTTGGCAAACGTCTTTTTGGTTTATACTTTTGGAGTATATTTTTATTCAAGAGGGAATTTTGATATTAAAACCTCTCTTTTAAATATATTAAAACTTCCTATTTTATGGTTTGCACTACTAGCAATTTTATTTAATCTTTTAAATATTCCTCTTCACCCCTCTTTAGATAGAACTTTGCAGATGGGAGCATACGCAAGTATAGTTTTACAACTTATGATCTTTGGAATATATCTTTATTCGGTAAAATTAAGAGAGTTAAATATTAAGCTTTTAAAATATATAAATCTCGTAAAATTTATAATACTTCCTTTATTTGCATATTTTATTATAAAAATTTTGCCTATTGAGCCGTTATCAAAAGGGATACTCTTTATGGAGATAGTAATGCCCCTTGCCGTAACCAACGTTAATCTATCGGCACTATATGAGTGCAAACCAAAAGATGTTACCGCGGCGGTTTTTACAACTTCGGCTCTTTTTTTGATACTAATTTTCGCTTATATTCCCATTATCCAAAACCTTATAAAAAACTGAAATTCTTTGATATAATTGCATGAAAATTTCAAAATCCTAAAGGAGTTTTTTGAAAAAGAGAATCTTACTAACAAACGATGACGGCTTTGAATCGCCAGGTCTTAAAGCGCTAATAGAAGCTGTAAAAGATTTGGGAGAGGTTTTAATAGTGGCTCCAACAACGGAAAAAAGCGCTTGCGGCCACAGTCTTACTTTAACAAGACCTTTAAGATTTATAGAGATAGAGGATAATTTTTATAAACTTGATGACGGAACTCCAACTGACTGCGTATATCTCGCACTAAACGCTTTGTATCCAGAAGGCGTTAAACCCGACTTAGTAATCAGCGGAATAAACAGAGGAGCCAATATGGGAGAGGATATCACATATTCTGGAACCGCGAGCGCTGCTATGGAAGCGGCACTTTACGGAGTTCCTTCCTTTGCCATCAGCCAAGTTTGCAACTCAAACTGCGAGAAAACGGAAATTGAAATAGGCTACGATTTGGCAAAACAGGTAGCAAGAAAACTTGCTCTAAAAATATTAAACGAAAAAAATCCCCTAAGCGATAGAAAATTTTTAAACGTAAACGTTCCACCTTTAAAACCTAAAGATTTAAAAGGATATAAAATCACAAGAGCCGGATATAGGCTATACGCAAACGACGCTCATCTTCACAGAAATCCAAGAGGATTAGAGTATTGGTGGTTAGGTCTTCATCCTCTTGAGTGGAAAAGAGGGGAAAAAAGAGATTGCGATTTTGAAGCTATAAAAGATGGATATGTCTCTATAACTCCTATAAAAGCCGATTTGACGGCTTATGAAGAGATGGAAAAACTCAAATCTTGGCTAAAAATTTAAGAGGAAAAAAAGTGAGATACGATAGATGCAGAGCGCTTTTTGGAGATGATTTTGAAAAGATAAAAAAAGCAAAAGTCTTGCTTTTAGGAGTTGGAGGGGTTGGAAGTTTTTGCTTAGATTGTCTTTATAGAAGCGGTGTTAGCGATATTACCATCGTAGATTTTGATAGATACGATATAACAAATCAAAACAGACAAATAGGCAGCGAATTTGTAGGAGAAAAAAAGGTTGAAGTTTTAAAAAGACTCTACCCTTCCATAAAAGCTATAGAGGCAAAAGTCGATCAAAATTGGATAGAAGATTTTGATTTTTCAAAATATGATATTGTTTTAGACGCAATAGATGATATTAAAGCCAAAATCGCTCTTGCAAAAAAAGTATCAAACAAATTAATATCCTCTACCGGTAGCGCTAGAAAGTGTGATCCTACGAAAATAAAAGTAGATTCCATCTGGAAAACCTACGGCGATCCTTTTGCCAAAAAAATTAGATATGAACTTAAAAAATCCGGATTTAATGGAGACTTTTTAGCCATCTTTTCCCCTGAGAGCCCAATTTGTAAAGATAAAGGTAGCTTTGTAGGGGTTACCGGAGCTTTTGGACTAGCTCTTTGTAGTGAAGGGATAAAAAAATTAATTACTTCGTGAAATTTACTTAATTATAATAAATTCTATTTCTTTTCTTATATAAGCTCGATCTTAATTTAGAAACTATTTAAAATTTTATTTGCTAATTTAATATTTTTTTATTTTTTTTAAGTATTATTACTAAAATATTACAAATCCAAGGAAAAATCATGAGATATATTATAAAACTTATATTGTTAGCATTTATATTTACCGGATGCGCTAATATATACAATATTCAACCTTCCAATGTATCAAAAAACAAGACATTTAAAGTCATTCCATTTGCAAATTTTACACAAACGCCAATGGCCGGCTATAGAGTTGCCGGTATAAGCGAAGGTGTTCTCAAATCTAAAAATATAGATATTAAAGGCAGCCTATTAAATTATGATGAAAAAGATTACACTTTTGAGGAGATAAATCAAATTATTAAAAAAAGTCACGATTGCGACTATCTTTTAACAGGCTACGTAAACGAATATAGATATAAAACCGGGATAGATGGCGAACCTGCCGTTAGTGTTACATTAAAATTATATGATGTTAAAAATAAAAAATATATTTGGAGAGGTGTAGCTTCAAAAACCGGATGGAGCTATGAATCTTTAAGCACCATTTCTCAAGAGATCATAGATGAAATGATATCAGATATGTTAGCAGATAATTTATAATTTTAAAAGATATTTTATGAGTCAAATAAAAGAGAGATTTTTTTTAAAAGAGAGTTTTTCCGCTTATGTTGAAACATCTATTTTAGTTATAATTTCTATTTTTATTGGATGGTATTTTTTCCCTCAAGATCCTCTTTTGCTAAATTCCAATTTCTCCTTTTTTATTTTTGTTTTAACTATAATCACTCTTTTTTACGGTTTTGCGGCTGCTGCAATAGGTTTGACTCTAATGGCTTTAACAATATACTTTTTTTATCCTAGCTTTTATTATGAGACATTTTCTTTTTATCTATTACTTGCCTTTATATTAAGCGAGTTTCACTTCTTTTGGTATAGAAAATTGAAAGAGGCTGAGGAGACAAACAACTTTTTGCGAGAAAAACTTGAAGAAAATGCAAAAAACTTATTTGTATTAAAAACTTCCCATGATCAGCTTGAAAAACATTATATATTAAAACCGATGAGTATAAGAGCCACATTAAAAGAGATCAAAAAATTAATATCAGAAAATAAAGAGTTAGCGATTAGAGAATTTTCAAAACTATTATCAAGGGTTTGCGGTATAGAATCTGGAGCTTTTTTTTTAATAAAGGAGAAAGAATTTATAAAAATTTCAAATATTGGCAAAAAAGAGATAAAAATCAAACCTAATGATCCTTTAGTAGAATCTGTACTTGAAGATAAAACAATAAAATATCTAACCGTTTCTAACTTTTTAGAAAGCAACTATAAGGCCGTGCTTCCCGCTTTTGATAATAAAAATGAAATAGTTGGATTGTTTATTATAGAAGATATCTCCTTTTTAAATCTAAATAAAGATAATATGCTTACTATATCTTTATTTATCTCATATTTTATCAACTCTTATCAAAATATTTTAGAATTTTTAGATTATAAAAAAAGATTTCCAAACATTGAAGAGTTTTTTATAAAAGAAATATATAAACTAACAGAAATTTTTAAAAATTTCAAAAAAGAGAGCTCTTTTGTGATTTTCTCCTTCCCTAAAGATCTCTATTCTGAGCGTTTTATAAAAAAAATAGAATCTTCATTAAGGGGAATAGATATTTTAATAGATTATTGCGAAAATAGCATATGCAAAGTTGTTGTATTGCTTCCGTTAACATCCGAAATCGGAGCGGAAGAGTTTTCAAATAGAATAAACTATTTTTTAAATAACGACTTTAACGAATTAAAAAATCAGATAAAAACAGAGATTTTCTCTATAACAAAAGATTTTGAAAAAAATCTAAAAAAAATAGCACAATCATGATAGCAACAGAATATAAAGCTTTATCACTCTCTATTATCTTAGAAACTAGCGCAATATCTGCACTTTTTTATGAAAAAGCTATAGAGCAGATGATATTTTTTTTAAGTTTTCATCTATTATCATCTCTACTAATCTCATATGCGGTTTGGATAATTTTGCCTAAAAAATATAAAGATTCAAAAATTGCTTCATATTTACTTATTTTTTTTATTAGCTTTATTATACCGGTTTTATCCTTTGTAGGTTTTTTAATATATATTATTTTATTTAAAAAAAGAAAAGAGATCGTTAAAATCCCTATACAAAAAGCCGATATTAACGAAATATTGAATGAAAAAATTGTTATAAATAAAAGAAATTATGGAGAAAGCTCTTTAAAAATATTTGCGACTCAAACAGATCTACCGAATAATTTGAGATTAAAAGCATTTTTATATTTGACCCAACTAAATTTGCCAAAAAGTTTTGAATTGATAAAACACGGGCTTAAAGATCCAGATGATGAGATAAGACTTTTATCCTTTAGCGTAATAAACAAGATGGAAAAAAATATTAATAAAAAAATTCATGATCAATTAACATTATTGCAAAAAAGCAAAAGCTTACATAAAATAGCAAATATCCACAAAGAGCTATCAAAACTTTACTGGGAATATGTTTATATAGGACTTGCTGATTATGAATATCAAAAATATATATTTTCTCAAATAGAATATCATGCAAAAGAGGCTTTAGAGTTTATAGATGATGATCCTTATCTTTATATTACTTTGGGAAAACTCTATTTAAGAAAAAAAGATTTTGATAAAGCTTACAAATTCTTTATAAAAGCTAAAAAATTAAATACCCAAGAATATAAAACTCTTCCATATATTGCCGAGATCTACTTTTACAAAAAAGAGTTTAAAAAAGTAAAAGATATTTTCAATAAAAATCCCTATCTTAAATTAGATCCTTATCTTTTTCCGATTGTTTCATTATGGAGAGAAAATTTATGAATAGAAAAAAAGAGATTTTAATAATTGCCGAAGGAACATATCCATATATAAAAGGTGGGGTTTCTACTTGGATACATCAACTAATATCGGGGTTGGAAGATTTTGATTTTTCGGTTCTTTTTATCGGCAGCAAAAAAAGTGATTATGACGATATCTCTTATGAATTACCAAAAAATTTAAAAAATATATATACCCATTATCTTTTTGATAAAAACGAAAGACCAAAACCAAGCCCTATAAAATCTAAAAAAAATTTTTTCAACGATGTAGAAAAATTGCATTTGTGGTTTAATAAAAAAGATGAAAATATTTTCCCTGAAAATTTTAAAAGACTTGATTTTTATACACAAAAAATAACACAAAAAGAGTTTTTATATAGTTTTGAATCATGGGAATATATTAAAAATAAATATATGAAATTTGCGCCACAAAGCGCTTTTATAGACTATTTTTGGACAGTAAGAAATATGCATGCGCCAATTTGGAAGATTGCGCAAATTGCTAAAGATATAGAACCATTTGATATTATTCACTCTCCATCAACCGGATATGCAGGCTTTTTGGGTTCTTTATTGAGCTTTAATTATAAAAAACCTTTCATTTTAACTGAGCATGGTATTTATACAAGAGAAAGAAAAATAGATATGCTAAACGCAGATTGGCTAATCGATACGAGAACTATTTTTCAAAAAGAGATCGGCTCAATTAGCCATATAAAAAATATGTGGATAAAATTTTTTGAAGGGCTTGGAAAAGTATCATATGAAGCTGCAAACCCGATAATATCGCTATTTGATAGGGCTAGAGAAATACAGATAGATTATGGAGCAGATCCTAAAAAAACCAAAGTTATTCCAAACGGCGTAGATGTAGAAAAACTAAAAAAAGTTAGAGTCGAAAAAAAAGATAAAAATATTATATCTTTAATAGGAAGAGTAGTCCCTATCAAAGATATAAAAACTTTTATAAAAGCTATAAGGATAGTAGTTAATACCATAAATGATTGCGAAGGCTGGATAGTTGGACCAATGGATGAAGATGAAAATTACGCAAATGAGTGTAAATTTTTGGTAGAAGCGTTAAGTTTGGAAAAAAATATAAAGTTTTTAGGTTTTAAAAAAATTGATGAGATATTACCAAAAACAAAAATATTAACTCTAAGTTCAATTAGTGAAGGTATGCCTCTAGTTATAATAGAAGGTTTTGCCGCTGGAATCCCAGCGGTTACTACAGATGTGGGTTCTTGCAGACAGCTAATCTATGGAGGTATTGACAAAAACGATAAAATGATAGGAAAAGCGGGAGAAGTTGTTCCAATTGCAAATCCCTCCGAACTTGCAAACGCATACATAAAATTTTTGACAGATTCTAAATTATGGGAAGATGCAAAAAAATCTGCTATAAAAAGAGTCGAAAAATATTACACACTAAATCAATTTTTACAAAATTATAAAAAAATTTATCAAGAGGTATCTATATAATGGCTGGTATTGGTTTTGAACTTGAAAAAATTTTAAATAAAAAAAGACTTTTTTCCATTTTCAAAGCTTACAGTTATTCAGCGGCAATAAGCTCAGGACCGTGGTTAATTTCTATTATAAGTATTTTAATTTCAGGGTATATAGCCAAAATATATATTAAACAGCCAGAGATTATTGCTCAGTTTCAAGTAACCGTAACCTATCTAATCGCGTTAAGTCTAATTTTTACAGGTTTTTTTCAATTATCATTTACAAGATATATTGCCGATTTGATATTTGAAAAAGAATATTGCCAAATCTTACCAAACCTAATGGGAGCGATTTTATTTAATATGGTTATTGGATTTTTGATTGTTTTCCCTTTTTCATTATTTTTTATTAAAGATACAAATGTAATATACTCTTTGCTCTTTTCATAAAAGTATGGATCTAATTCTAAATTTTTATCTTTTTTTACCTCTATATT
>NZ_CEXZHP010000073.1:0-7106 GCF_982775275.1 Nitrosophilus sp. | reverse complement strand
TACGGCTTATAATATATTGGAGGTGTTTGGTTGATTTTGGTTAAATTGGGTTAAATAGTTAAGTGGTTGAGTGAGCAAGCGCAAAGCGAAGCTTTAGGAAGTAAACTGCTTTACTTCCGTGCGCTTGCGAAAGCTACGACTATATGCAAACCCTAAAATCAAGGATTTTAGTAGTGAGCATAGGAGTAGCTAGTGAACCTTGAAGCAAACGAAGCTGAGTGAAACGAAGCAAGTTTGCGGTTAGTTAAAATAGTTGAGTAGTTAGAGAGTTAGAGAGTTAGAAAGTTAGAAAGTTAGAAAGTGAGCGAGGGTAAAGCCGTAAGGCTTAGTATTGGGTAAAATAGTTAAGTGGTTGAGTGACTAGGTAAAAGGTTAAAGGGAGAAGGGAGTTAGATGGTAAGGTGGTAAGGGGATAAGGAGGTAAGGTGGTAAGGGGGCTCAATTCCCAATTCCCATTTCCCAATTCCTAATGCCTAATTCCCAATGTCCAATGTCCAATATCTAAAACGGGGGAAAGATGAAAAAGATTTTAATTTTAATAATTTTTATACAAGGGGTTGTAATGGGGGCGATTTTGGAAAAAATTGAGATAAACGAAATTGAAGTTCCTTTCATATATGAAAAAGAGACCAATCTACCTATCGTTTCAGTTCAGATCGTTTTTCAAAAAAGTGGAAGTATAGAGGATAAGGATCTTGCTGGACTTGCAAAATTTAGCGCAAAAATGCTAAATCAAGGCACAAAAAGATTGGGAAACGTTGAATTTGCCAAGAAACTTGAAGAAAGAGCTATACATTTTGGAGTAAATACGGGGATTGAAACTATGGTATTTACTCTAAGCTCTCTAAAAAGAGAGTTTGAAAAGGGTATAGAACTGGTTAAAGAGCTTTTAGATGATCCAAACTTAACCCAAGAGGCTTTTGAAAAGGTAAAAACAAACACTTTAGGATATCTATCAAGAAAAGAGAGCGATTATGATTATATAGCGGGCGTAAATCTAAAAAAGATACTTTTTAAAGATACTCCTTTGGAAAATCCAAGTGATGGGACTATAGAGTCCATAAACAAAATCAGTTTGAAAGATGTTAAAGATTTTATAAAAAAACATATCGTTTTAAAAAGAGCCATTATCGTAATAGGCGGGGATATACAAAAGGATAGGGCAAAAGAGTTGATGATAAAGCTTTTAAAAGATCTTGATGGGGGAGAGTTTGAAGATCTTGGGTTTTATAACGCAAAAGATAAAAAAGAGACCAAAATAGTAAAAAAAGATACTAAACAGGCTTATATATATTTTGGAGCGCCATACTATCTAAAGGTTGAGGATGAAGATGTTTATAAGGCAAGAGTTGCTTCATATATATTGGGTGCTGGAGGATTTGGTAGCAGACTAATGGAAGAGATAAGAGTAAAAAGGGGACTTGCCTATTCGGCTTATTCTAGAGTAAATATAAACAAAAGCCATAGCTATTTTAGCGGTTATTTGCAAACAAAACTAAAATCCCAAGATGAAGCTATAAAAGTGGTAAAAGAGGTGATTTTTGAATTTATAAAAAACGGCGTTACCCAAAAGGAGCTCGATTCGGCTAAAAAGTTTATTTTAGGTAGTGAGCCTTTAAGAAACGAAACTCTATCTCAAAGACTCTCAAGAGCTTTTAATGAATATTATAAAGGAAAGCCTTTAGGATATTCAAAAAAAGAGTTAGAAAAAATTAAGGATTTGACCCTTGATGAATTAAACGATTTTATAAAAAAACATCCAGAAATTAACGAGTTATCTTTTAGTATAGTAACCAAATAGTTTTTTGGGAGAAAAAATAGTTTGCAGATAGAAAAAAAAGATCTTGAGAAGTTTAAAAAGCTAAAAATATCAAATATTTTAGAGCTATTATTGATAACTCCTCAAAACTATTATGATTTTAGAGTTAAAAACTATCCTGTATTAAAAAGCCAAAATCTTGTTTTAATAAATATCTATGAAGTGGTAAAAAACCCAAAATATCTTAAAATCATAGCTTTTTCGATTAATTTTAAACAAAATATTGAGCTTATTTTTTTTAGATATAACTCATATCATCTAAAAAGTTTTTCCCAAGGCTCTACTATGTATATTTACGGAAAAGTGGAGCAAAATTTTTCAAAACTTCAAATAATTCAGCCAAAAAAGATAAGCGAAAAAAACGTAGGTAAGATCTATACTTCCTATAAAACTCAAATAAGAGCAGATATATTTAAAAATCTAATAGATAAATATCTTAATTTTGAAAATTTGCAAAAATATAATATCCCTGAAAAATACGTTAAAAACGCTTTAACAGTTCATTATCCCAATGAGGAGTTTTTCTCTTACTATTTAAAATATAAAACATTTCCAAAAGAGATCATAGAGGCTTTAAAATTTATAGAGATTTATAACTATTTGAAAAAACTAAAAAGAAAAAAAAGGGTTTTTCCGGCTTTAATGAGATGTTCAAAAGAGATAGAGGGTTTTTTGGAAAATATCCCTTTTAAATTAACAGACGATCAGTTAAAAGCAATATACGATATAAAAGAGGATCTAAAAAAGCAAAAGGCAGCAAGAAGGGTAATTATAGGCGATGTGGGAAGCGGAAAGAGTATGGTTATGTTTGCAGCCGCTTATCTTACTTTTCCAAATAGAGCCATACTAATGGCTCCAACTACTATTTTGGCAAATCAGTTATATGAAGAGGCTAAAAAATATTTAAAAAATCTAAAAATCGCCCTTGTTACATCCTCTTCAAAAGATGAGGATTTAGAGGATTTTCATTTTATTATAGGCACTCACGCTCTTTTATATAAAAAATTGCCAAAGGCGTGTGTTATAATGGTAGATGAGCAGCATAGATTTGGAACAAATCAAAGAAATCTATTAAATAAACTCATCTCTTCAAAAGATAGATCCCCTCATTTTTTTCAATTTTCCGCTACACCCATCCCTAGAACGAAAGCTTTGATAGATTCTGAGTTGGTTGATTTTAGTTTTATAAAACAGACTCCTTTTAAAAAGGATATAACTACAAAAGTTATATCAAAAGATGATTTTAAAGAGCTACTTTTGCATATAAAAAAAGAGATTTTAAAAAAACATCAGGTATTAATAGTCTATCCCCTAATAGAATCAAAAAATGGCTATAAATACAAATCTTTAGAAGAAGCCGCCTCTTTTTGGAGAAGATATTTTGATAATGTATATATTACTCACGGAAAAGATAAAGAAAAAGAGGATATTTTAATCGATTTTAGAGACAAAGGAGATATATTACTCTCAACTACCGTAGTTGAAGTTGGAATCTCTTTGCCAAGGCTCTCAACTGTTGTTATAGTAGGAGCTGAAAATTTAGGACTTGCGACTCTTCATCAACTTAGGGGAAGAGTTAGTAGAACCGGGATAAAAGGTTACTGCTTTTTATATACAAATGATAAAAACAATAAAAGACTTCAAGAGTTTAGCAAAATATCAAGCGGGTTTGAGATAGCAGAACTTGATCTAAAGTATAGAAAAAGCGGTGATATTTTACAAGGATATGAACAAAGCGGAAAAAGTTTTAGATGGATTGATCTAAGCGAGGATAGATCTATCATAGAAGAGGCAAAAAAAATAGTTGGTTAAAAAAGTTAAAATGGTTGGATGGTTGAGTAGTTTAGTAGATATACTTCTAACCACCCAACAACTGAGCCTCATTAGCTAAATATACTAACTAAAAATTAATAAAGTCCAAATTTTCCGTCGGTTCTTTTATATAAAACTCTAATTTTCCCATCTCTATCTTCAAAAACTATAAAATATTTATCGCTATTTTTTAGATATTCTATAGCTTCTTCTATCTCTACGGGTTTATCTATATCAAGATTGTGAGGAACTACATCTTCGGAATATTTCAAAGCTTCGTTTATCTCTTCTTCAAGCATAGGTGCCGCCATTATCTCTTCTAATGATACGTTTTTATGATTTTTAACTTTGTCGGCATATCTTCTTAAAACTTTACTTGCTCTGCTAAGCGCAAGATCGATTGCGGCGTATACGTCTTTATCTCTTTGTTTGATTACAACGTTTCCTTTTTTTGCAAGATGTATATCAAACTCTACTATATAGCCTTTCCAGCCTTTTCTTTCATCCCCAGATACCGTTACGTTAACTCCCGTTATATCTAAGTTATATTTTTGCAATCCGTCAACAGCTTTATAGATATAATCTTTTATGGTATCGGTTAAATCAAAAGATTTTCCGTATATATGAATATAATCCATCTATCCATCCTTTTTGTTTATAATTTTTCAAAATTCTAACAAAATATGGCTTAATTGTGAGTAAATGGTGGTCATGGTTTTTGAATGGTTCTTCTATGGTATCTTATAGGCTCGTTAGATTGTAGATTTGTTACGATTGTATCGACTATTATAGTTCCGTTTGAATCTGAAGTTGAGATATTGTTGGCTAAAGTGTGGTTACTATCGCAAGGTAGGTTGCTGCCGATATAATAGATAGATAGATCTATTGAGTATTGAGGGTTTGTAGAGGATGGATAGTCGATGTGAACCGTGTTTATGCAACTGGTGTTGTTTTCGTGCCCGTGTATCGCTAATATTGCGTATTCAGTGGCGCTTTTTGCCAAAAGTTCAATCTGTTCTTTTTGATAGATATCTCCCGTTTGTTTTGCCGTTTGGGAAGATAGCGATAGCATCAAAACCATTAAAGTAGATATAATAACCAAAATTATAATAGCCGTAATTAGACTAAATCCTCTTCTCATTAGTAGACCACTTTCTCTTTGCAAAAGGATATATTAAAATCGTTTGTAATCTTTTTATAAATACAAAGTTTCATTCTTATTACCTTGTCCGCTTGCTTAAATTTAAAAAGAGTTACGTTTTCAATGAGTTTAGCTTTTTTGCCGTCACTATATTTTTCTCCTCGCCAAGGCATATAATCGTAATATAGATATAACGTTTTTTTGGATAGATCGGGAACGATTGCCTTTGCCCCGTAGGTTAAATAATATTGCTCATATACGGTTTTTGGACTATTTGCGTTACTTCCGTCAAATTTTAAAACATCGTCTGAGATTGAGTGAACTTCAAAAACATCCTTTGCCAAAGAGCTGTTTGAGTCATATCCCCTATTCCATCCGTAACTATTTACAACGTCATAATCTGTAGGAATCTCTTTAAAAATTATGGCGCATCCGTTGTTAGTCACGTTTAGATCTATTTTGTTTTGACTTTTTTTGTATATTATATCTCGTGCTATAGTTAGTTTGCTTCCCGGAGTTTTAACTTGCGTTTTATTTGTTTCGTTGCTATCAAGATCTATAAACCCACTCCATCCCGGATAAAATATACTACTATTGCTATCTATATTTGAGTATAGCCCTCTAAAGCTATCATGTGCGTATTCGATCCATTCTAAGATTTCATAACTGCTATTTGCGTCGCTTAAAGATTTTATATCGGTTGGATTATCCAAATCTCTTGCTATGGTAGTAGGCTTTATCCTATAAGATAATCTTTTAGCTATCTGGGTCAAAACAAGTTCGGTTTTTGTTTCAAGCTCGTTTATGGTTCTTGTAAATATATATTGCTCAAAGATTTTTGCGATTATCTGTGCGCTTATAGCTCCTATAATGCCTAAAATTATAATTACAAACAATAGCTCTACCAAAGTAAAAGATTTTTTCAATTATAATTCCTACTTAATAATTTTGATTCGCCTATATTTGAGGCAAAGCTTCTATAAATTGCAATTGTTTGATTTGAATCTTTATCTTTTACCTCCACTTCAATCATTTTAATATTTGTTGATGATATATGTGGAGATGTTTGAAAAACGAAATTAATATTTTTTTTATTATAATCATTTATATCGGAAATATAAATTACATTTGTTGCTATTTCTATATCTAAAATATAATCAACATTCCCACTATTAAGGGTTAAGCTTTTTACTCCTATAAAATCATCAATATCATCCATATCAGAAAAATCGCTTCCAAGTGTAGAAGAGGCGTATATTATTTGATTATAAAACTTCCGCCTACCAACCCCTTTAAAACTACCTTTTCTTTTTGTAGTATTTAAAATTCTATCCAATTCGTTATCACCATGGGTTACGTCTAATATTGGAGAAAAAGTTACATTTAAATCTGTAGTTTTTTCATCCCATTTATAGGTTAATATATTTCCAATCGCTGTAGAGCCTGCGAGAATTGCTTCTTGATTTATGCTTAATTCGTTAATTTTTGATATATTTGATAGCATTGTTGGGATTGTTACCATAGCTATCCCTAATATTACTATAGTAAAAACAAGCTCAATCATCGTTGCGGCTTTTCTCACCACTCTATCCTATTTTCTACATTTTTACTGATGTTTATATCTACTACTTTTCCCACATTTTTTCCTATTCCTGCCCAGTCTCCCGAATGTGTAAATTCTATATAATAATGATTTGTCGTGGCATTTTGGTCAAATCTATTATAGATCAGCCAAGAGGAGGCGTTTATATCCATCCTATCTTTATACGGATAAGTTGCTCCTGTGTAGTTGTGGCTATATTTTTCTACTCCGTTTGCAATTGATGCGTTTTTTGTAACATTTATTTTATCATGAGACGAGTCGATATTGAAAATCTCACCAAAAGATGTAGAGTTATGATCTTTATTTATATACCAGTAAACGTCATCGACGCTTTCTCCTCCAAGGATATTTGCCGGATCAAAGCCGTTTTTGCTATATACCTCATAATAGACATTTCCTATAAAAGGATTGTTTTGTGTTTTATAATCTGGGGAGTGAACACGAGCATAGTAAAATGTGATGTTTTGATCTACGCTTCTATTAAAATCTTTTCCGTAAGTTGTGCCGTTTATTTCAGAAACGGTAATATTAAAATCGTTTTTATATATTACAAAAGGATTATCCGCTATAGTTACGTTTCTATCAAAGTTAAATTTAATGGTTATATTAGCAGTTCCGCCGGTAAAATTTCCTTCAGTAGTTTTAAAGGTAGAGGGATTTGTATTGCTTGATAAAATAGTCGATGATGATCCATCATCAAAAAATCTTATTCTATTTTGTGTAGATGACCA
>NZ_CEXZHP010000072.1:0-7185 GCF_982775275.1 Nitrosophilus sp. | reverse complement strand
TTATAATCAAAAATTTTACTATTATTTTAAATAAGCCTCAAATAGATATAAAATATCCAGATAGGTCTAAAATCCGATCAATAGAAGAAAAATATAACATCAAAATCGATATTAAAAAAGAAAATTTTCTAACTATCAATTTTAAGCTAAAAAAAATTAATAAAACAAAAAGATTTGATTTTATAAAAACCGAGCTAAATTTATATAGTTTTTTTAAAAATAAAGATGCTATAAAATCCTGGGATAGTTGGTTAAATTATCTCAACAAGACAAAAAAAAGCGAAGATATTGAACTTTATAAATTGATAAGTGAAAAAATAATAAATCAGTTAAGAGATCAATTTCCAAACTGGACTATAAAATGGGAAAAGCCCTATCTCATAACATTTTTTACAAGCTATCCCGATACAAAAACTTACGATATAGCAAAAGAGGAAATAGAAAAAATGAATATTTTTTTAAAAAAGATATTGTATGGAGCCTTTATTCCTTTGTTAAGCGGAAAAAATGTAGGTTTTATTGAAATTGTCGATGAAAAAGACTTAAAAAACGGAGTAAAAGAAGTATTAGAAGAGTTATCAATAAATAAAAAGGATATAAAAACTATACTATCATTAACAAAACCTGGAGAAATAATCTTTTTTATTCCAAAAAACTGCAAACTTCCATTGGGAATAAAAAAATATGGCTGGCAAAGTGTCGGCAATAATGTAAAAATCGATTTTAAAAACGGCTGTCCCAAAATATATTATTTAAAATAGTATATTGATAATTTTTTTTATTTACTTTCAAATAGTTCTTTGCTTGATTTTTAATTTTAACCTTTATTATGTATAATTTAAAAAAAGGATACACCATGAAGCTATATTTTATTAGGCATGCAAAAGCCGTTGATAGAGTAGATTGGAATGATGATGATTTGCTAAGACCCCTTAATCAAAAAGGTATAAAAATATCTAAAGAGTTTTTTTCAAAACTTCCAAAAATTTACGATATTGATATTATCATATCTTCGAAAGCCGTTAGGGCTATGCAAACCGCACAAATATTAAAAGAGTTTTATCCAAATGCAATATATACTACCTCAAATCTTTTAAATCCGGGATCTAGCTTAGTAGATGTGGAGATATTATTAAAAGAGTATGAAGATTATGAAAATATTGCTCTTGTTGGACATGAGCCAGATATCTCTACCACAATTTCAAAACTACTTGGATGTAAATTTTTAAATATAAACGTAAAAAAATCTTCTATAATAGAACTTGAAGGAATAAACATAAATGAACTTGCTCTAAGATCTTTTTTATATCCAAAAATCCTAAAGGATCTCAAATAATGGAGTTTAAAGCGGGTGATATTAGCAAAATTGCTATATTTGCCTTTATACTTATTGTCGGACTTTTAGGAACTTATCTTGAATTTAGAAAACCCAAAAACAAAAATCAAGCTAAAGAGTTTAAAAACGAAGATTTCAATAAAATAATAAAAGAGGAAATTAAAAAAGAGGAAAAATTATGAAAATTAAAATTATTATCTTAGGTGGAGGATATGGAGGTATTAAGGCTTTAGAATCTTTTGCGAATCACAAAAATATAGAAGTAACTTTAATTGATCAGCATACTTACCATTATCTTCAAACTCAAAGTTATGATTTGGTAGCTTCAAAAATCTCACTTGAAAAAACTTTTATATATCTTCCTACTCTTGTTAAAGGAATAGATAAAAATTTTAACTTCATACAAGATGAGGCAATAGATATTGATAAAAAGCAAAAAAAACTAATTTGCAAAAACGGAATTTATAAGTTTGATTTTTTGATTATCGCAATTGGTAGTGTAACAAAATTTCTAAAAGGCTTTGAAGAAAAAGGCAAATACTCTTTAGGAGTTAAAAGTTTAAGAGGCGCACTAAACATAAAACATTTTTTTGAAAAAGAACTTTTTGATCGATTAGAACCTTCCATAGCTAAAAAATGCTTCAATATAGTCGTAATTGGCGGAGGACTAAGTGGCGTAGAAATAGCATCGGAAATGAAATATTACTTCAATCAATATTCAAAAAACAACGCTTTATCTTGTGGTAACATCAACATTACGCTTATCTCAAAACATATATTAAAAAATTTAGATAAAAAAGCCCAAAATATAGCAAAAAAAAGACTTGAAAAACTCGGTGTTAAGATCATATATCATCATGTTAAAGAGATAAACGAAAAAAAACTATTTTTAGATAATAACGAAGAAATTGAATTTGATTTTTCTATTTTTACTGGAGGTATCGAACCTCCCCCATTGATAAAAAATCTAAATTTTAAAAAAAATAAGAAAGGTTTTCTAATCGTAAACGAATATCTTAAAGTCTATGATAACATTTACGCCATTGGAGATTGTGCATTTTTAACAGACCGATATGGTAAACCTGTCCCCCCAACAGCACAAAGCGCTGAACAAAGTGGCGTAATTGCTGCAAAAAATATATTAGCAGAAATAAAAAATGAAAATCTTATAAAAGCAAATATCAAAATGAGGGGTCTTGCTATAGCTCTTGGTGGAAAATTCGCCTTAATAATTACTCCTTTTAATTTATATATTACTTCTTTTATAGGTTATCTTATAAAAAAAGCTATAGAAGAATATTATAAAATTCCGTTAAAATTAAAAGCTTTTCAAGGTTTCAAAACTTTAAAATTTTGCAAAAAAGACAACAAATGAAAATAGCAACCTTTAACGTAAATTCTATAAGAGCCAGAAAAGATTTAATTATAAAATGGTTAACGCAAAAAATAGAATTGGATGTTTTATGTTTACAAGAGTTAAAATGTATTGATAAAGAGTTTCCTTATGAAGATTTTGAAAAAATAGGATTTAAATGCGAAGTTTTTGGACAAAAGGCTTATAACGGAGTCGCCATATGCTCAAAATTTGATTTTGAAAATGTCCAAAAAGGGTTTAATAACGAGTTTTGGGATCAGGAAAAAAGATTTATTAGAGCTAAAATAAAAGGGATAGATATATTAAATATTTATGCTCCTCATGGAGATATAGAGGGCGAGAGACATTTATATAAACTTAATTTTTTTAAATTTTTAAAAGAGTATATCAGTAAAAATTTTGATCTTAAAAATGATCAAATCTGTGTAGTAGGTGATATGAACGTAGCCAGGGATGATATCGATGTTTGGGATAGCGAGCTGCTAAGAGGAACAATAGGTTTTATGGATGATGAAAGAGAGGTATTTGAGGATTTTTTAAAAGTAGGACTTATAGATACTTTTAGAAAACTCCACCCAAAAAGCCATGGTTTTACGTGGTGGGACTACAGAAACGCAGCCATTTGGAGAGATCTTGGAATGAGAATAGATTATATTTTAACATCAACTAAACTTTTTGAGAAATTAGAAAGCGTAGAAGTAGATCTTTGGACTAGAAGACGAAGATCCCCTACCCCAAGTGATCACGCACCCGTGATTGCAAAATTTAAAATTTAAGATATTTTTTCGCTTTTAGCACAATTTGAACATATACCTTTTATAGCGACGCTAATATGAGATATTAGATGATTTTTGATCTCTTTTTCTAAACATTTAGTATCTATATGTAGATCTATTATTTCACCACAATTTTCACAAACAAAATGCGCATGAGGCCCTTTGGTTATTTCGTATCTGTTTTTGCCATTTGGGATTTTGACTTCGCTTAAGAGTCCTTTTTCAACCATTGCGTTTATATTTTTATATACTGTTGCGGTAGATATGGTTGGAATAGTTTTTTTGATTCTTTTTTCAAGCTCTTCAATACTTAAATGTCCAGCATCTTCAAGTTCCTTTAAAAAAATAACCCTTTGAGGCGTCGCTTTTAGATCATATTTTTTTAAAAGCTGTGAATAATCTATTCCTTTCATAAAATTCCCCCTATATATTTTTGTTTTAGTTTATACACTAAATTTTTATTTTTGTCAAATGATAATTTTTTTTCTTTAATTAATATCCTTTTAAGTTATTAAATGCAATAATCTATTAAAAGAAAAATTTTTTCCTTTAATGTCGGGGGTTATTGTAAGAGTAACGAAAAGATGCGAAGATATAACTAAAGGATAAATCAAATAAAGGAGATAAAATGGCACGTAAAGGTATAAGTATATTAAAGGGTATTGAAGCAAAAGAGGTTATAGCCTTGCTTAATAAAGCATATGCAGATGAGTGGTTAGCTTATTATCAATATTTTATAGAAGCAAAAGTTATAAAAGGGATTATGAAAGACTCAGTAGTAGCCGAACTAAATCAACACGCAGCCGATGAGTTAAGACACGCAAATATGGTAGCCGATAGAATATTGCAGCTTGGGGGAGAGCCTCTTTTACATCCAAGCGATTGGTTTAAATACGCAAACTGCGCATACGAAGCACCAACCAATCCAGATGTTTTGAATATTTTGGATCAAGCTATAAAAGGCGAACAGTGTGCTATAGAGGTATATAGTAAAATAGCTGAAATCACACAGGGAAAAGATATAGTAACTTATGATATAGCAAGTCAGATCCTTGCTGATGAAGTTGAACATGAAGAGGATTTACAGGCTCTTTTTGAAGATATCAAAGAGTTTATCGACCAATTTAAACTTAGATAGGCTTTTGCCTATCTATAAACTATTTTTATAATTGCATATAAAAAAATAGATACTGATAAAAATATTAAATCCTTATCTATAATTATTAAAAAGATAGAAAAAAGCATCAGCCCAAAAGAGATCAAAAAAGGCTTGATATACTCTTTTAGCTCTTTTTTAAGCCATTCAAGTTGATATGGCGACATCTCAACTTTTAAACTGCCTTCACTAGCTTGCTTTATCGTAGTTTTAAAATCTTTTATTAGATATGGTGTCTCTTTTATCTCATCTAAAATCATCTCCAATATATTATCTTTATATCCTAAAGCTCTAGGTATATTTTTTTGCAAGAGTGGCAAAATATCTTTTATTCCGTTAAAATTTTCTATGTATGTTGTCCCAAGTCCTTCTATTATCGCACTAACTCTCAAAATATATATCGCCTCTTGAGGAAGTTTAAAGGGAAGATCTCTCATCGATTCAAGAATTTCAAAAGCTAATTTTTGCATATTTATAGCACTTAAGCTCTCATCGCTAAAAATCTCAAACATCTCCTCGACAAATTCGGCCATTACGCTTTTTGGAGCTTCGTACGCTACTACACCAAGCCTCTTAGCAGCTGAAATATATAACTCATAATCTCTCTCGTGCGCCGATTTAATCATCTCTATTATGGCTACTCTCGTATCAGAATCTACTCTTTTTACCATTCCAAAATCTAAAAGTATAAGTTTTCCCTCCTTATTTACAAGAAGATTTCCCGGATGAGGATCTGCATGAAAAAAACCAACAACTAACATCTGCTCCGCATAAAAATTTATCAAATTATCAAGAATTGGTCTAAAATCTACCCTCAATTTTTTTAATCCTTTCTTATCATCAAACCTAACCCCCTCCATGTAACTCATAACCAACGCATCATCACTACAATACTCTTCATAAGGCTTTGGAAAAAAAACATCGCAATAGGAGTAAGTTTTAGAAAACTTTTTTAAATTTTTTAACTCTTTTTTTAAACTCACTTCCTGCATTATCATATTGGAAAATTCTACAATTACAGCTTCCAAAGAGTTTTTTGTATATTGTGAAAATAGAGGTTTAAAAATGTTATTTAATAGTCTTAAAATAAAAATATCTTTTTTAACTTGCTTTTGGATATTTAATCTTCTTAATTTAACGGCAACTTTTTCGCCACTTTTTAAATAGGCTATATGAACTTGACCTATAGATGCGCTTGCTATGGGCTTTTTATCAAATTTTTTAAATATATCTTTTTTCGCAAAACTTTTATTAAACACTTGGATAAACTCTTCATCTCTCATAGGAGGTAGTTCATCATGCAAAGATTTTAACTGATCAAGATAGTCTTCGCTAAAAAAATCTGCTCTTGTAGCTAAAACCTGAGCAAGTTTTATAAAGCTAGCACCAAGAGATGTTATTGTGGATTTTAATTTTTTTGGAGGCAAAGGTTTAAAACCAAAAAAAGACTCTTTTCTTTTTATTAAAAGAAAAAATGTTAGCAAAAGTATAAAAATTTTATAAACTCTTTTTATAAAAAACTGTTTTTTCAAAAAATTGGCTCTTACTTTAATCATAAAATAGTTGTTTTATTTTTTCCGTTTCTTTTGGAAAAATATAAAGCTTCATCGGCTCTTTCCAATAAACTCGTCAAATCGTCGCTGGTTTTTTTAATCGTTATTCCAAAACTTGCACTAATTTTAAAATTATATTTTTTACTTAAACTTTCTATTTTCTTCCTTATTTTTTCAGCCTTTTCCAAAGCCTCTTTCTCGTTTGCGTTAATCAAAGCTATAATAAACTCTTCCCCTCCAAATCTACCCACAATATCATTTTTTCTTGTACATGAAAGAAGTATATTTGCCACGTCTTTTAAAACGGAATCTCCTATCATATGCCCTTTGGTATCGCTTATATCTTTAAAATTATCCAAATCCAGTATTATTAACGCAAAATCCGAAAACTCTATATGTTTTTTTATTAAAGAAAAAAAACTATTTTTATTTAACAATCCTGTTAATCCATCCTTTTTAACCTGTTCAATTAATATGCTTTTTTCCGCTTCCAACTCTTTTGTAGTTTTTTCTACGAGTTTTATCAACGCGTTTATAGCTCTAATGGAACTATTTTCTTCTCCGTAATCTATATCAAATAGATCAAACTCTTTTTTTCCATCTTTTTTTTCCGTAGCAGCAACAAGAGTCAAACTTTCGTTTAATAACTCTTTGCCGTTTTTCATAGTCGCAAACTCGCCATATGTAAAAAAACCGATATTTGGTGCAACGTTTTCTAAAACTTTGATCTCATTATTAACCAAGCTTCCTAAAAATCTCTTTCTTGCAATACAAGAAAAAATAAATAAAGACTCTATATTTTTTTTGAAAACCTCGTTTTTTATAAGTTTCCCAGCGGTATCCAAAATAACCAAAGAGTTTCCAAAACCAAACCTAACTGTAGAACCCTCTGGAACGTTTCC
The DNA here is from genome assembly GCF_982775275.1 of Nitrosophilus sp. Taxonomy (NCBI): domain Bacteria; kingdom Pseudomonadati; phylum Campylobacterota; class Epsilonproteobacteria; order Nautiliales; family Nitratiruptoraceae; genus Nitrosophilus; species Nitrosophilus sp. The sequence continues at coordinate 87 of NZ_CEXZHP010000072.1, read as the reverse complement.
TGCAAATATTAAAGCTTTATCATCGTTCATAGCAATTGCGGCTCTTGCCAAATAAATTCCGTCTTTTTCAAGCATTAAAGGAAATTC
>NZ_CEXZHP010000071.1:0-7194 GCF_982775275.1 Nitrosophilus sp. | reverse complement strand
TTATCAAAAGAGTCTCTATCTTGTAAAAAATATTTATATCTTTCATCTAAAGCGTATATATTTTCTCCTTGGGGCTTTAGCTTTAAATCTTTAATAAATTTTTCTATTTTTTTATTTGCCTCATCTTCTGATAAAGAATCAATCTTACTTAACGCAATAGCGTAACTTCTTTTACTTAAATTTTCGCTAAATTTTTTTAACTCTTTTTGAAGAGTTTTATATTGATTCAAAGGATCCCTGTAACTTGATAAATCTATCATAAAAAGTAACGTTTTTGTTCTTTCAATATGCTTTAAAAATTGCAAGCCAAGCCCTTTTCCTTCGCTTGCTCCCCCAATGATTCCCGGAATATCTGCCATTACAAAACTTTTAAACTCATCAACCTCCACAACGCCAAGTTTTGGAGTTAAAGTTGTAAACTCATAATTTGCTATTTGGGGTTTTGCGTTTGAAACAACGGAAATTAAAGTAGATTTTCCGACATTTGGAAATCCTACCAATCCTACATCGGCTATTAATTTTAATTCAAGTTTTATTTTCAAGGTTTTTCCGGGAAGTCCAGGCTGAGCGTATGTGGGCCTTTGGTTTGTGGGGCTTTTAAAATGCCAGTTTCCTTTACCTCCCTTTCCCCCTTCTAAAAATAAAACCTTTTTTCCATCTTCAACAAGATCTAACAACAACTCTCCCGTAACCGCGTCTCTTACCTCGGTTCCGGGAGGAACTATCAATACTAAAGGCTCGCCATTTTTTCCATGTTTTTTTCTACCTTCTCCAGGTCTTCCGTTTTTAGCTTTTAAAACTTTTTTACCTTTAAAGTGGGATAAAGTATGGGTATTTTTGTCTACTACAAAATATACGTCTCCTCCTTTTCCTCCATCGCCACCGTCTGGCCCGCCTTTTGGCATGAATTTCTCTCTTCTAAAACTAACAGCGCCTTGACCGCCTTTTCCGGAACTTACTGTTAGTTCTACACTATCTATAAACATTATTTTTCCTTGAAGTTAGTAATTGGGAATTGGGAATTAGGAGAAATAAGAAGATTAGGAATCAGGAATTAGAAATACCAATTCCTAATTCCAAATTCCTAATTACTATACTATTTTGGGCAAAAGCCCAAAATTATGCGGGATAAACTGAAACTTTCTGTCTTTTTTTATCTTTTCTTTCAAATTTTACATAACCGTCTACCAATGCAAATATTGTATGATCTTTACCCATACCTACATTGTTTCCGGGATGGATCTTTGTTCCTCTTTGTCTGATTATAATATTGCCGGCTCTTACAAACTCTCCGCCAAACTTTTTAACGCCTAAACGTCTACCGGCACTGTCGCGGTTATTTTGAGTACTACCTTGACCTTTCTTGTGAGCCATAACTTCTCCTTATGCTATTTTTGTTATTTTTACTCTCGTAAAATCTCTTCTAAATCCTCTTTTTACTTTTGAGTCTTTTCTTCTTCTTTTTTTAAATATTATGATTTTCTTTCCTCTACCTTCGTTAATTACTTCACCTTCGACGACAGCGCCTTCAATAAAAGGTGTTCCAACTTTTAATTCTCCGTCGTTTATAGCCAAAACTTCTTTGAATTCAACTTTTGTTTTAGGCTCTAAACCCATTTTGTCAAAGCAGATGATATCACCCTCTTTAACTTTATACTGCTTACCGCCATTTTTTATGATCGCATACATCTTTCAACCCTCTATATTTAATTTATTGGCATTTTGATGGCGAATATTACCAAAAGTTACTTTAAGTTTTGTTTAAAGAGTCGCAATAGCTTCTATCTCTATTAAAGCGTTTTTTGGAAGCGTTTTTACCGCAACCGTGCTTCTTGCCGGTTTATGATCTTTAAAAAACTCCTCATATATCTTATTAACCGTTGAAAAATCCTCCATATTTGCTAAAAAAATCGTCGTTTTTATAACTTTTTGCAAGGAACTCCCGCTAGATTCCAACACATTTTTTAAATTGGTCAGCACCTGAATACTCTGTTCTTCAATCCCCTTTTTTAAAATATCTTCTTTCCCGTCAGCAGTTAAAGCTATCTGTCCCGAAGTAAAAATTAGGTCATTAAATTTTACAGCTTGCGAATATGGGCCTATTGCCGCAGGTGCTTTATCGGTTTTTATATACTCCATAATTCTCCTTTTATTAATCATTAAAAATTATAGTTATATCATAAAATATAGGAGGTTAAAAATGGATAAAGAAAATATTAAAAAAGAGCTTTTTAAAATAATCGATTCGCTAAAAAATAAAGTTATAAAAGTTAGAAGAGATATACATAAACACCCAGAACTTTCTCATCATGAAGAGCATACAAAATATTTGGTAAAGGGAATTTTAGAGATAGAAGGTTACGAAATAAAAGAGTTTAAAGATCATAACGGAATAATCGCCGATTTAATAGTGGATAAAAAAAAGCCTTTTGTAGCTATAAGAGCAGATATGGACGCCTTACCTATTGAAGAAAAGACAAATAAACCCTACGCCTCCGAAGTAAAAGGAGTTATGCACGCCTGCGGTCACGACGCCCATACCGCAATAGCCGTAGGAGCAGCAATAGCCTTTGCACAAATAAAGGATAAACTTTCTATGAATATAAGATTTATTTTTCAGCCAGCAGAAGAGGTTAACGAAGGCGGAAGCGAAGAGATGATAAGAGACGGCGCGTTAAATAATGTTATAGCAATATTTGGACTTCATGTATATCCATATCTTATGAGCGGCCAAATCGGTTATAAATATGGGGTTATGATGGCAAGCGCAGATACCTTTGAGATAGAGATTTTTGGTAAAAGCTCCCACGGGGCAAGGCCTCACGAGGGGGTGGACGCGATATTGGTTGCCTCAATGTGCGTAAATTCACTAAATCATATAATCTCAAGAAGGATAGATCCGCTACATCCAGCGGTTATAAGTCTTGGAACTATACAAGGAGGAAGCGCGCCAAACGTAATATGCGACTATGTAAAATTAACAGGAACTGTTAGAACCGTAAATGAGCATATAAGAAATAAAATACCGTTAATGATGGAAGATAGCGTAAAAGGAATAACACACTCCATGGGCGCAAAATATAAATTTAATTACGTTTATGGTCAGCCTGAATTAATCAATGACGATAAGATGGTTGATATTATAGTAAACGAAGCAAAAAAGATAATTGGAAAAGAAAATGTTATAGATTTAAAAGATCCAGTTATGGGAGGTGAAGATTTTAGTAGATACTTACAGATAGTTCCGGGGGCTTTTTTTAGATTGGGGACTTGCAATCCTAAAAAAGGAACCTGTGTTCCTCAACATAGCTCAAAATTTGATATCGATGAAGATGCTTTGCCAATCGGTATGAAAATATTAAGCGCCGCAGCGATTGAGGTGATGAATGAAAAATAGATTTTTTATAAAACTTTATAACGATATAGAGTATTGGAAACTTATAAAAGCTTTTTATAAAAAGCTATGTGATCTTATCTCATTTCCAAAAAAAGAGGCTAAAGAGTTGGAAAAAGCTTTATATGAACTTTTTGAAAATGCCGTAATTCACGCTTATCAAAAAGATGAGGAAGGGGAGATTGAGATTGGATTTGAGATATTTGATAACGGAATAAAAATAGACGTGAAAGATATGGGACTTCCTTTTGATCAAAATATTCTTAAAAAAGTCCCAATAGACCTTAAAGAAAAAAACAGAGGATTAAATAGGGTTTTTTTGCTTGTAGATAATTTTAAATATTTCAATCTCGGACTTGGTGGTAAAAAATTTTCTATTATTAAATATGTGCCTATACATTTAAAATTAAAAGAAAATATTCCCTTTTATAGCGATATTGGTGAAGATTTTGACAAAAGTGCCAAAGAGCTAATAAAAGATAGATTGAAAGTTAGACTATTTAAAGAGGGTGATGAGATATGGATAACGAAACTTATTTATAAAAATTACGGATATACATATTTTAAAGATCTTTTTTATTATCCTGAAAAAATTCTTCAAAAAGAAAAAAATCAAGAAATTTCATCGATAATTGCAGAGATTGATAAAAAAATAGTTGGACATTTCGCTTTGGTTAAAGTTCCTAACTCAAATATTGCCGAAATTGGTATCGCGGTAGTAGATCCGGCATATAAGGGTATGGGTATTATGAATGAAATGTTTAGTCTTCTTTTAAAAAGGGCAAAAGAGTTAAATTTAAGCGCGATATTTGGAGAAGCCGTAACCTTTCATCCATACAGCCAAAAAGCAAACGCCAAATTTGGCTTTTGTCCTACGGCCCTGCTTTTAGGAGAGCTTCATCAAATGGTTAAATTAAAAGGGCATAAATACCCTTTTAGAAACACAAGAGGAGCTTCCCTTGTAGATTATAAGATCTTAAAAAAATTTCATAAAAATATAACTATTCCAAAAATATATAAAGAGTGGATAGAAAAAACCTATAAAAATTGCAATGTCAAATCTAGCATTGTTAAAAAACAGAGTTTCAATCATCAAATTTATATAGAACATAATCCAAAATTTAATATTGTAACTATCGTGATAGAAAATATAGATAAAGATTTTGAAGAGAGATTTAAAAAAATTTTCGAAAAAACTCTTTTTAAACATCCTGACATGATATACGCCGATATCAATCTTGAAAAAATCGGCGATATAGATAATGCAGTAGATGTTTTAAAAAGTTACGATTTTTTCTATAGCGGTGTTTTGTTTTTAAGAAGAAAAGATTTTGATTATTTAAGAATGCAGTATGAAGCTAGCGAAAATATAGAAGAACAAAATATCGTGTGTTATACCGATTTTTGCAAGGAGTTACATAAATTTATACTTGAGGATAAAAAAAGCAAAAATAAAGAAATATAAAAAAATTTTATGATACAATAATGAAAAAAAAAGGATTGAATATGGAGTTTTTAAACTTTTTGGACACGATAAAGCTTCCTTTTGAGTTGCCTATTTTATTGCACCCAATAACTGTTCATTTTGCGATATCTCTACCTATTATCGTGTTGCTGCTGGAGATAACAAATCTTTTTATTAAAAGGCCCTATCTAAACGTAATATCATCAACATTTTTATTTTTGATTATTCTGATTTTTACCGCGGCATTTTTTGCGGGAAAAACAGACGGATCTCACGTTTTTTCTATGCTAAGCACCGATGGACAGGAGGAACTAAAACTTCATAAAAAAATAGGTATGTATCTTGTATATTTTTCGTTTTTTGTTTTCTTGGCAAAGATTTTATCTATTTTTATTAAAAAAGATTGGATGAAAGGGATATTTTTCCTATTTTTAATAGGCTTTATAGGCTTAACGTTAAAACAGGGAAAAGATGGAGGAGAATTGGTATACGAATATGGCGCCAATGTTGAGATCGTTTCAAAAATGGATGATAAGATTATGGAATTAGAAGATCAATTAGATAGTTGCAAAAGCGAATTAGAAAAAATAAAATCCCAATCCGAGACAAAACCGCTGCAAGAAAGTGAAGAAAAACCTTCAATTCAAACGGAAAATATAGAAAAAACCCAACCGCAACAAACCATTGAAGAAAATAAAGAAAATCAACAAAATATAAAACAAGAGGAAAATATCCAGCAAAAAGAAGAGCAAACCCAAACAAATGAAAATAATTCAACCCATTAAAGATGGCAACTCGCCATCTTTAAAAATCCTTTATCACTTTTTCAAAAACTTCGTATAATTTTATAACTTCCTCTATTGAGGTTCTTTCGTTTGGAGCGTGAATAGTATCGTTTATTACGCCAAATTCTACGGTTTTTATCCCATACTCCCCAAAAAATCTTGCATCGCTGGTTCCTCCGGCGGTAGAATATTTTGGTTTTATGTGGCATATTTTGGATATAGCGTTATCCAAAATTTTTACTACTTTGCTATTGGGATCTGTTATAAAAGGTTTTGCGCTTTGAGTTATTCTTAGATTATAATTCATACCGTTAAAATATTTATGGACAAAATCTTCTATATCTTTTATGGTAGTTTTTGTAGAGTTTCTTACATTAAACATCATCTTAAGTTTTCCGGGAGTTACGTTTGTTACCTCCATACCAGCCCTTATATCGGTTATAACAAACTTGCTTGGAGCAAAATATTCATCCCCTTCGTCCAAATCAGCACCGGCCATAAATGGAAGAACTTGGGCAACCTTGTGTATAGGGTTTATCGATTTTTCCGGATATGCCGCATGCCCTTGCTTTCCAATTTTTTCAATTACTCCATTAATTGATCCTCGTCTTCCTATCTTTATAGCGTCTCCAAAAACTTTTTCACATGTTGGTTCAGCTACAATTGCATAATCTGGGAGGAGATCTAGCTTTTTTAACTCCTCTAAAGCGTATGCTGTTCCATATTTTGCGTCACCCTCTTCATCACTTGTTAAAAGTAAAGAGAGAGTTCCATTAAACTCTTTTGTCTCCTTTGCTGCTTTAACAAAAGCGGCTACCCCGCTTTTCATATCTTGAGCGCCTCTTGCGTAAATTTTCCCATCTTTTTCTATCGGTTCGAAAGGATCGCTTTCCCATCCTTCACCTGGTGGAACAACATCAACATGTCCACCAAAACATAAATGCTCTTTATCTCCAAATTTTTTATATAAAAAAAGATTTTTTACATCATATTTGTTTATCCAAATAGCTTCAAAATCCTCTAAATACTCTCTTATAAAATCAAGACTTCCTCCATCATGCGGAGTTACCGAATGAAAAGATAAAAGCTTTTTAAAAAGTTTTATTACATCCATATCACCCTCTTTTAAAATTTTCAATCATTAAAAGATAATCTTCAATATTTTCAAATCTATGATTTCCTCCAAACTCAACAACCACTTTTGCTCCCATAAAAAGGTTTAAAGATTCTTGATAGTTTAAAATTTCGTCTTTACTTTGCAAAAGCACAAGATAATTTTTTAACGTTAATTTTTGGACATTTATATCTATTAACTCTTTTATATACTCGCTTTTCCACAAAAACTCAAAATTATCGCAAAATCTTCTATTTTTGCCTATATATGGTAATAATGTAATATAAGGTTTTATAGAAGGGTTAATAAGCACACACTTTTTATTGAATTTTTCGGATAAATATATAGCGTAATATCCACCTAAAGAGGAGCCTACAATCAAATCTATAGGATTGTTTTTGATAATATTTTCCAAAAATTTTATAGCCTCTTTAGG
>NZ_CEXZHP010000070.1:3143-7412 GCF_982775275.1 Nitrosophilus sp. | reverse complement strand
GTTGAGTGGTTGAATAGTTAAGTGAAAAAGTGAAAAAGTTAGAAAGTAGTAATGAGAATCACTAATTCCCAATTCCAAATTCCCAATTCCCAATTCCCAATGCCTAATTCCTAATGCCTAATTTCCAATTTCAAAATCTATTTCCTTGGGGAGAGTTTATTATGCTAAAAAACTCTTCTCTTGTTTTTATATTTTCTTTAAATATACCTCTTAAAGCTGAACTTACTGTAGTTGAACAGATTTTTTCCACTCCTCTCATTTCCATACACATATGTCTTGCTTGTATAACAACTCCAACACCTTTTGGATCTATTGTCTCCATGATGGCATCAGCTATTTGTTCGGTCATCTGTTCTTGAATCTGAAGTCTTCGAGCAAAAACCTCTACCATTCTTGGTATTTTTGATAGTCCAACAACTTTGCCATTAGGAATATAAGCTACATGTGCCCTACCAATTATCGGTAAAAGATGATGTTCGCAAAGAGAGTAAAATTCAATATCTCTAACAACAACCATTTCATCGTTTGAAGAGGTAAAAAGCGCTTCGTTTAATATCTCTTTGGGATCTTTTTTATATCCTTGTGTTAAATGCAAAAACGCTTTATATACTCTTTGGGGAGTTTTAATTAATCCTTCTCTTTTTGGATCTTCTCCAATTATTTCCAATATTGTCTTTACCGCGTTTTCAAACTCTTTTTTTTCATCCATAAATTTTTCCTTATTTAATTTTTCCTTTTTTACAAAAGTAAAGCATATTTTTGCTAAAATTGCAACTAAAATTTTTTATAAAGGGTAAAAATGGAAATAGTTGCAAAAAAAATTGACAATGCAAACGCGCAAGTTAGCGCAAAGATTCAAAAGAGCGAGATTGAGTCTAAAACTCAAAAAATTGCTAAAGACCTTAGCAAAACATTAAATCTTCCTGGTTTTAGAAAAGGCAAAGTTCCTGTTGCCGTTGTTAAAAAAAGATATGGCGAAAAGTTGGAAAAAGATGCTGAAGCAGAAGCTTTGCAAGAAGTTTATAAAAAAGCATTAGAAGAGCTTGGTATCAAAAAAGATGAGATTTTAGGAGAGCCGGCTGTTACAAAATTTGATAAAAAAGAGGATGTCATAGAGACAGAAATCAAAATAAGCTTTAAACCAAAAATTGATTTAGAAGATTATGAAGAGTTAATCCCAGATTTTAAAGAGCCAGAAGTTAGTGATGAAGAGGTTGAAAATAGATTAAAAGAGCTTGCGGCAGCAACGGCTCCGACAAAAAAAGTTGAAGAGGATAGACCTCTTAAAGAAGGGGATATCGCGATTATCGACTTTAAAGGTTATGTAGATGATAAAGAGATCGAGGGAGGAAGCGCTCAAAATTTTCAATTAAAAATCGGCTCAAACCAATTTATAGAAGGTTTTGAAGAGCAGTTAATAGGAATGAAACCGGGCGAGAGCAAAACAATAGAAGTTACTTTCCCTCAAGATTACCACAATAAAGAAATCGCCGGGAAAAAAGCCAAATTTGATGTGACATTAAAAGAGATTCAGGTAAAAGAGGAGCCTAAAATCGATGATGAGCTTGCTAAAAAGATGCTTCCAAACGAAGAGAATCCAACTGTTGAGCTTTTAAAAAAGAAAATCAAAGAGCAGATAAAAAGCGAAAAATTGTCCAAACTTTATAACGAAGAGTTAAAACCAAAACTTATAGAAAATCTTGTCAAAAAGTATGATTTTGATCTTCCTCAAAATATTGTAGAGCAAGAGATCGATATTAAATTGAACGAAAAACTAAGAAGTATGAGTGAAGATGAGCTAAAAGAGTTAAAAGAGAATCCCGAAAAAGTAAAAGAGTTAAGAGAGTCTTTAAAAGATGAGGCAAAAAAAAGCGTAAAAGCTACATTTATCGTTGACGCTCTTGCCAAAAAAGAGGGTATTAAAGTTGACGATAATGAAGTAATCCAAACAATCTATTATGAAGCTATGCAGATGGGACAAAATCCTCAAGAGGTATTGGAAGCTTATCAAAAACAGGGTTTGCTTCCGGCAATAAAAATGGCTATGATAGAAGATAAACTTTTAACTCATCTTCTTAATAAAAAATTGGAGGCTAAATGAGCTACTATATTCCATACGTTATAGAAAGAACCGGTAGGGGCGAGAGAAGCTATGATATTTATTCGAGGCTTTTAAAAGATAGAATTATTATGCTAAGCGGCGAAATAAACGACGCCGTTGCATCTTCAATAGTTGCTCAGCTTCTCTTTTTGGAAGCAGAAGATCCTGACAAAGATATCTATTTATATATTAACTCCCCAGGAGGAGTTATAACAAGCGGACTTAGCATATACGATACTATGAATTATATTAAGCCAGACGTTTCTACTATATGTATAGGCCAAGCAGCCTCTATGGGTGCTTTTTTGCTAAGCAGCGGCGCAAAGGGCAAAAGATATGCCCTCCCCCACGCAAGGATTATGATACATCAGCCTTTAGGTGGTGCTCAAGGACAGGCTACGGATATTGAGATACAGGCAAAAGAGATAGTTAGATTAAAACATATGTTAAATGAGATCTTGGCAGAAAATACCGGACAGCCTTTAAGAAAAATAGCAAAAGATACAGATAGAGACTTTTTTATGAGTTCCCAAGAGGCAAAAGAGTATGGGCTGATTGACCAAGTTTTAGATAAGAGTATGAAATAAGATGATAAGAGAGATATTGGTTTATCCAGATAAAAGATTAAAAGAGGTATCAAAATCTGTAAAAAAATTTGATAAAGAGCTCCACACCCTTCTTGATGATATGTATGAGACGATGATCCATAAAAAAGGTATAGGATTAGCGGCTATTCAGGTGGGAGTGCCTCTTAGGGCATTGATAATAAATCTTCCCGATGAAGAGGGGAATCAAAAAAAAGAGGATTTAATAGAAGTTATTAATCCTAAAATTATAGAGACAAAAGGGACGACAACTTATACAGAAGGTTGTTTAAGCGTCCCGGAATATTATGATGACGTCCAAAGAGCCCAATGGGTAAAGGTTGAGTTTTTTGACAGAGAGGGAAATAAAAAAATTATAGAAACCGATGGATTGTTGGCTATAGCTTTTCAACATGAGATAGATCATTTAAACGGCCATCTTTTTATTGAAAAACTCTCTTTTTTAAAAAGAAAAAAATTTGAAAAAGAGTGGAGAAAAAGAAGAAAAGAGAGCGGAAGCAAAAAAGGCAAAACAATATAGGAAATATTTTTGAAAAAGATTAATTGTGCCACTTTTTATAACGCAAAAGCTTATGTTGTTGAGGTTGAAAGCTCCTTTGTTAGAGGACTCCCCTCTTTTAATGTAGTGGGTTTGGCCTCAAACTCCATTCAAGAATCTAAAGAGAGGGTAAAGTCTGCTTTAAATTTTATAGGTTTTAAGTTTCCTCCTTTAAAGGTTACGATAAATCTATCTCCAAGCGATTTAAAAAAGAGCGGAAGCCATTTTGATCTTGCTATTGCGTTAAGTATCGCTCTTCAAAATGATGATATAGATTTTGGCGATTTTTATATATTTGGCGAGCTTGGATTAAACGGAAAATTAAAAGATACAAACTCTATTTTTCCTCTTGTTTTATCTTTAAAAGAGGAGATTGAAAAAATAAAAGTGCTTATACCTAAAGAGTCGGTTGATAAGGTTTCAAAAATACCCGATATCGAAATATATAGCGTAGATACACTTCAAGAAGCAGTCGAATTTTTTAAAAGTGGAAAAAAGATAAAAGTAGATGCACAAGAGTTAAATTATAAATATATAAAAATAGGTGAAGAAAGATATTATTATTTTGATATATTTGAATTTGATTTTTTTGAAGTAAAAGGGCAAGATTTTGCAAAAAGGGCGGCTCTTATCGCAGCTGCAGGGTTTCATAATATTTTATTTGAAGGAAGTCCCGGCTGTGGGAAAAGTATGATAAGCAAAAGATTGAGATATATTTTACCTCCACTTAAGTTGTCTGAAATATTGGAAATCGCAAAATTGGACGCAATGGATAAAAATGAGCCATCATTTGTCCCATTGCGTCCATTTAGATCTCCTCACCACTCTTCTACCAAGGCCAGTATATTTGGAGGGGGTAGTAATAGCGCAAAAATAGGCGAAGTAGCTTTGGCAAATAGAGGTATACTTTTTTTTGACGAACTTCCCCATTTTTCAAAAAATGTTTTAGAAGCTTTAAGAGAGCCTTTAGAAGATAGAAAAATATTGATTTCCCGTGTTAACTCAAAAATCGAATATAATACCGA
>NZ_CEXZHP010000070.1:0-3043 GCF_982775275.1 Nitrosophilus sp. | reverse complement strand
GCCAAGACTATACTTGATAACGCAATCCAGAGGTTTAATCTCTCATATAGAAGCATAAATAAAGTAATCAAAGTCTCAAGAACAATAGCCGATCTACAAGAGAGCAAAAATATAGAAAAAAGCCACCTTCTAGAAGCTTTAAGTTATAGAAAAAGAGATTAGCTAAACAATAAAACGACACCTTTTGTTATAAAATATCCTCCAACCATTAGCCATATCGCCATTACCAAAGCCAGCATTACAGGCTTAATCCCCGCTTGTTTAAATTTTTCTACACTCGTTTCCATACCTAAAGCCGTCATCGCCATAGTTAATAAAAAGGTATCTACCTCATTAATTCCGTGTAAAATTGGCTTTAAAGATTCAAATCCAACCAAAAAAGAGTTAACAGCAGCCATAAGAATAAACCATATTGCAAACCAAGGGATTGATATTTTAAAATTTTTCTCCTTTTTAGTGGTTGCAGATTTTGATAAAATTATTCCAAGTATAATAAGAAGTGGCGCAATAAGCATAACTCTTGTCATTTTTACTATAACCGCGTTATCGGCAGCCACACCTCCTATGGCTCCACCTGCAGCTACGACCTGAGCTACTTCATGGACCGTCCCACCAACATAAATTCCGTATGTTGCAAGATCCATATCAAAAATCCCGGCTTTATATAAAGCCGGATATGTAAACATAGCTATTGTTCCAAAAAGCACAACTGTTCCTACCGCAACAGCACTTTTGTAAGGTTCTGCTTTTAAAACCGGCTCAGTCGCCAATACCGCCGCCGCTCCGCATACGCTCGCTCCACTTGCACAAAGCACGGAGGTGTCTCTATCAAGTTTAAAAATTTTTACTCCTAAAATCCATCCTAATATAAATGTTGAAGATAGCATAATTATAGATACGGTCAATCCCGCCAATCCAACTTCTGAAATTTGCTGAAAGGTTATTCTAAAGCCATATAAAACTATTGCGAATCTAAGTAGCTGTTTTGAACTAAAAACGATCCCCGGAACCCACTCTTTTGGTATATGGCTTCTGAGCGTATTTGCATAAAACATCCCTATTAAAATACCGATAATCAAAGGGCTAATCGCTAATTTTTTAATAAATTCTATATTTGATATCTCAATTGCCGCAATCGTAAAAAGAGCTACAAATAATATCCCGTTTAAAGTATATCTTATATTTTCCTTTGAAAAGGCCATTTTTATCCTTTATACATATTTATTATATTTTTAATCAAAAAATTTTATAATTTGTCTATATTTGCTTAAATTGAATTATAATATTTTATTTTAGATAAGTAAAATAAATAAATTGATATATTATTATCAAAAAAACTGAAAAGGCTACTTATGAAGATCACCCTTAGACAAATGGAGATATTTTTGGAGGTTGCAAAAGTCGGGCATCTAACTCGGGTTGCAAAAGAGCTTGGGCTTAGCCAGTCGGCTGTTTCTATGTCGTTAAAAGAGTTGGAGTCTACTCTTGGTTGTAAACTTTTTGATAGAATTCAAAAAAAATTAGTATTAAACGAAAAGGGTAGGGCTTTTAAACATACCATAGAACCTCTTGTTAAAAGGTTGAGGGATATTGAAGAGGAGTTTATGTCGCAAGAAAACAGAGGAGAACTAACGGTTGGCGCGAGCACGACTATAGCAGACTATATAATGCCCCATATTGTTTGCGAATATATGGAAAAGTATCCCGATGTTAAAATAAAACTAAAAATCGGCAATACCGCAGAAATTACCAAAATGGTAGAAGATGGATTGGTTGATATAGGTTATATAGAGGGAGATATAGAAAATTTTAATATTATTTTTTCTCCCATTGGCGTTGATGAACTCGTTATTGTAACGGGAGATAGATCTATAGTTGGGAAAAAAGAGTATTATATAGATAATTTATTAGATTATAAATGGGTATTGAGAGAGGAAGGATCAGGAACTAGAAGCGTGTTTTTAAATAAAATAAAAAATTATGTAACCTATTTAAATCTTTTTTTAGACTTAAGACATACCGAGGCTATTAAATCGGTTTTAAAAGAGACCGAAGGAACTATCAGCTGTATATCAAAAATCGCCGTTAAAAACGAGCTACAAAACAAAGAACTATTTGAAATAAAAGTGAAAGGTTTTGACTTTACCAGAGAGTTTTTTCAAATACATCATAAGGATAAATATAAAAGCGAGCTTTTCAAAAAGTTTTTAACATTTGCAAGATATAAATTTAACGATGTTTTAAAATAGGAGAAAATATGCAAAATTTATACAAAAGCGTCTCTTTTTTGGACAAAAAATGTTACAACCTGTATAATCTGCCCGAAGATATATTAATGGAGCATGCGGCTGAGGGAATTAATAGATATATAAGAGAAAATTTTGAGAAAAAAAGCTCTGTTTTGATAGTTGCTGGTCCAGGAAATAATGGCGGAGACGGTGTAGCTTTGGCAAGACTGTTATATAAAGATTATGATATAAATTTATATATGCCTTATGGCGCAAAATCTAAAATGTGTAAAATTCAGGTAGATAGGTTTTTAGCAATTGGCGGGGGGTTCGTTGAAGATTTAAAGGTTTGTGATATCGTAGTAGACGCCATTTTTGGCTCTGGTTTATCAAAAGATCTAAAAAATGATACTGTAGAGCTACTAAACTGTCTAAATAGAATGGACGCATATAAAATAGCAGTTGACATTCCTACCGGAATAGACATAAACGGTGCGCTAAGGCCTTATGCGTTTAAAGCTGATATTACATTTACTATGGGAGCACCAAAAGTTTCATTGTATATGGATTTGGCAAAAGATTATACTGGAGTTGTAAAGGTTGTAGATCTTGGAGTATCAAAAAGTTTATATGAAGAGCCCTCCAATATAAAACTTTTAGAAACTAAAGATTTTAAACCACCATATAGAGAAAAAAAATCTTCTCATAAAGGAGATTATGGTCATTTAAGCGTAATAGCCGGCGAAAAAGAGGGGGCTGCCATAATGGCTGCGCTAAGTGCTTTAAACTTTGGAGCTGGACTTGTTAGTGTAATT
>NZ_CEXZHP010000069.1:0-7419 GCF_982775275.1 Nitrosophilus sp. | reverse complement strand
AATCCAACCACTCAACTCAACCACTCAACCATTTTAACTTTTTTAACTAATACTAAGCCTTCGGCTTGCAAACCGAAAATCTTGCGCTATTTCATAGCGAAGATTTTCTTCAATGTAAATCAGCAGCTCATATGCTCGTCACAAAATTCATTGAATTTTGGACTCGCATAAATTCGCTGCTTTCGCAAAGGCACGCAAGCAAAGCAGTTTGCTTGCTAAGCCTTCGGCTTGCCTTTGCTTATTTAAACGCCATCTCTTCGGCTCTTTTTAAAAGCTCTTTTGCGCCTGCTTCTATCATAGACAGAGCTAACTCTCGTCCTAACTCTTTATAATTTTTAACACTTCCAAATATTTTATCTTTTAACAACTCTTTTCCGTTTGGAAGTCCCAAGATAGCTCTTGCTACGATATCTTCGTTATCTAAAACGGTAGCCTTTACACCAATTGGAACTTGACAGCCACCTTGTAGCATATCTACAAAATCTCTCTCTATAGTTGTTTCAATTTCACTTTTTTTATCATTTAAACTTTTAACAATTTCAAAAACCTCACTATCCTCTATACACTCTATTCCAAGAGCGGCTTGTCCCATCGCGGGAATCATACTCTCTTCGTCAATGGGCGTAACATAAGTTACTTCATTTACAAGAGAAAGCCTTTTTAATCCCGCCATTGCTAAAATTATGGCATCAAACTCGCCATTTTTTAATTTTTTTATTCTAGTATCTACATTTCCTCTTAAATCTTTTATAATCAAATCTGGTCTTATATGTAAAAGCTGCATTCTTCTTCTAAGACTTGTTGTGCCAACTATTGCATTTGGCGGTAAATCTTCTATTGAGCTATATTTTTCACTAAGTAGTGCGTCTCTTGGATCTTCTCTTTTTGTAATAGCCCCAAGAATTAAACCCTTTGGCAGTATCGTAGGGACATCTTTTAAGCTATGAACCGCCAAATGTGCTTCTCCTCTAAGCATCGCATCTTCCAACTCTTTCGTAAACAGCCCCTTACCGCCAATAAGCGCTAATGGAGTATCTAAAATTTTATCCCCTTTAGTTTTAAAAATTTTTAGTTCAACTTCAATATGGGGAAACTTTTTTTCTATAACATTTTTTATATGGTTAGACTGCCATAAAGCGAGCTTACTTCCTCTTGTTGCAATAATTAACTTTTCCATAAAAAAACCTTTATTTTATCAATTGTTTATATTTTTCTCTCGATGGATCTTTTTTACCATCTATAAATAGAGTAGGAGTTCCCTTTACAAGTATTTTTTGAGCCATTTTCATATCATATTCCAACGCTTTTTTAACCCATTCTTGATTTATATCTTTTAGAGTGAAATTGGTTCCTATCTTTTTATTTAACTCTTCTAATACTTTTTTTTCATCCTTTTGCGTATAATCAAAATCTACCTCATATATCTTTTTAATCAGATCTATCTTTTTATCTTTTTGAAGCAAAATCATAGCTTTACATATAGCTAAAGAGCCAGGATGCAACTGCAAAAGAGGTAGATGATAATAGTATAAAGAAAAAAGTTTTGGATATTTTTTAACAGTGTCTATGATATCTGGAACAACCTCTTTACAAAAAGGGCAGTTAGGATCACTAAATAAAAGAAGCTTATGTTTTGCATTTTTATCCCCTAATAGAAGATGATTATCATCATAAAAACTATTATCAACTCTTGGAGATAGATCGTGTTTTATGCTTCTGTTGGTTTTTAGATCTATAAAATCTGGGCTAATAAATCCATCTTTTGCAAATATTATATCATCTTGTGAGATCTCTATACTTTCTTTTCCTTTTTTTAAAAGCAAATCAAATCTTATAAAATACGCTTCCCAACCTTTTGGTTTTTCCAGTAGCTGTTTATCAACGATTTCTACTTTTTTTACTTTTAAAGCGGGATTTTTACTTAACCCTCTTTTTACAAATTTTATTATCTGTGCATCGGTTGCCCCAAAAGACAAAACAGAAAAAGCTAAACTAACGCTCAATAATCTCAACATCGATGACATCTTCATCTCCTTTTTTAGGCGGTTTCTTTTTTAAATGCAAAAATTTTTTTGCAAAAAATGTAGCAAATGCTTTAAATTGAAAGAGTATCCCCAAAATATCTGTAAAAAACCCGGGAATTATCAATAAAATAGCACCTATTAGAGTATATAGGCTTAAATTTTCAAACTCTTCTAAACTTATCTCTTTTTTTGCAACGGCAAAAAGGTATTCATTTGCTTTATATTGAAAATTCATTAATATATAAAAACCTATTATCGCTGAGACAATAATCTCTATAAAAGTTAAAACTCCTCCAAGACGGCTTGCGATATTTACAGAAACCACCGTCTCAATAAAAAGATACAATAAAAAATAGATCATTTTTTACCTTTAAATTACCGCTTTAATTTATCAAGTAAAAAGTCTAAAATCTCTTCTTTTGGTATATCTATCTTATTTAAATCTTTTCTATCAACAAATTGAACAAATCCTTCTTTCAAACTTTTTCCAACTATTACCCCATAAGGAAAACCGATAAGTTCAAAATCCTTCATTTTAAAGCCAAACCTCTCATCTCTATCGTCAAAAATAACCTCGATTTTTTCATTTAAAAGATTATCGTATAAAGTTTTTGCAAACTCATACTGTTCATTATCTTTTATATTTGAAACTACTATATCTATTTGATATGGAGCTACGTTTTTTGGCCAAATACATCCTTTATCGTCGTGAGATTGCTCTATAATAGCCGCAACCAATCTACTAACTCCTATACCGTATGTGCCCATAACAAAAGGTTTAGTTTTTCCCTCTTTATCTAAAAAATTGGCATTTAGGGGTTTTGAATATCTTGTTCCTAGTTGAAATATATGTCCAACCTCTATACCTTTTGTTAATTTTAGTTTTGCTGAACATTTGGGACACAAATCTCCCTCTTTTACCGCAGCTATATCCTTAAAATCTAAATTTTCAAGTTTTGTTAAATCACATCCGATTATGTGATAATCTTTTTCATTTGCACCGCAGATTAGATTTTTCTCACCCTTTAGATCTATATCAAAAACCGCTCTTAATTTTAGATCATAAGGTCCTACGAAACCAGGAACTATACCCATTTTCTCTAACTCTTCCTCGCTTATATCCATAAGTTCGTTTGCACCTACGGCGTTTGCGGCTTTTACTTCTTGAAGTTCATCATCTCCTCTTAAGAAAAATATAACTATCTCCTCTTTATCGTCAAAAATTGCCTTTTTTGCAACAGCTTTTAAAAGATAGTATGGATGAAGATGAAAAAATTGGCTTAGTTCATCTATTGTTTTTACATTTGGAGTATGAAATTTGCTAAATCCGCTAAACTCCGGAGGCTCAACGGGAGCAACTCTTTTTTTTCTTTTTGCTGCTTCTATATTTGCCGCATAATCGCATTCGCTACATATTACTATAGTATCTTCTCCGCTATCGGCAATCACCATAAACTCTTTACTTCCGCTTCCTCCAATAGCGCCAACATCTGCTTCGACTACTCTAAAATCAAGTCCCAATCTACTAAATATCTTTTTATAAGTATCTTCCATCAATTTATACTCTCTTTTCATATCCTCTTCATCGGCATGAAAAGAGTAACCATCTTTCATAATAAACTCTCTTCCTCTCAAAAGACCAAACCTAGGTCTTGCCTCGTCTCTAAATTTTATATGTATTTGATATAGGTTTAGTGGAAGTTGTTTATAGCTTGTAACTCTGTTTTTTACCAGTTCAACCATCATCTCTTCATGAGTTGGACCAAGCACAAAACAGTTATCTTTTCTATCTTTAAATCTTAAAAGCTCTTTTCCATATTTTGTAAATCTACCGCTTTTTTGCCACATCTCGCAAGGAGTTATAAAACCTAGTTGAACTTCTTGAGCTCCGGAGCTATCAAGTTCCTCTTTTATAATATTTTTAATTTTTTCTAAAACTATCTTTCCAAGTGGTAAAAAGTTGTAAATACCACTTGATACTTGACTTATAAATCCCCCTCTAACCAAATATTTATGGCTCGGTAAAACAGCGTCTTTTGGCGCCTCTTTAATGGTATAAATAAAAGCATTGCTAAACTTCACTATTTTCTCCTTCTTCAGTCATATTCATAAAATATTCGCATCTGTATCTATTTAATTGATTATATTCATCTCCATTTAAATCAAATATATATTTTATAGATTCAGCTATTGTATCGGCGGTAGGGTCTTCGGCAATCGATTTTAAATTTTTTGTAGGTTTATGTAAAAATTTATTAAAAGCGTTATGCAAAATTTTTGTTACGTTTTTTTCCAACTCTTTTGGAATATAACCTTTTTTAACGGCTTTTTTAATCTCTTCTAAACTGGCCTCTTTAGCTTGTTCTCTTATCCCTTTTATTATAGGCTCTATAGATAAGGTTTGAAGCCATTTAAAAAACTCTTTTGTATATTTTCCAACTATCCTATAAGCCTCTTTTGCCTGCTCTTCTCTTAAAGCCAAACTTTTATTTACTATCGCTTTTAAATCATCCACTACATATATTTTTATATTTTCAAAATCTATATCCTCAATATCCCTTGGAACGGCCATATCAAACCAAAATCTTTCAAAATCTTTTTTTTCTACCATATCTTTTGTGATAATCGGCTCTTTTGAAGAGGTAGCGGTAAATAGTAGTCTATATCTGTTTATTAAACTTTTAATATTTTGGATTGAGTTTGGCTCAACACTCTCTCCAAGATCTCTTGCAATCTTTTTTGTTTTTTCCATATTTCTGCCAACCAAAATAACGTTACATCCATTTGAAATAAGGTATTTTGCAGCCAAAATTCCCATTTCTCCAGTCCCAATCACAATAGCGCTATATCCTCCAAGATTATTAAAAATCTCTTTTGCTTGAGCAACCGCGGCACTTGCTATGGAGACAGGATTTTTGGAAATATCTGTAGAGTTTCTAACATCTTTTGAACATTTAAAGGCAAAATGCATAACACGAGCCAATTTTTGCGAAGCGAAACCCTTCTCAAAAGCCTCTTTAAAAGCCTCTTTTAACTGTCCTGAAATTTGCGTCTCGCCTATTACTAAGCTATCCAAGGCTGAAGCCACGCTAAAAATATGATGTATTGCCCCGTTATCTTCGTAAATATCCGCCCTTCCTTCAAGCTCGTCAAAATCAATCTTTGAGACTTTTGATAGTTCTTGGATTATATGATCACCGGCTTTAAAAGGATCCTTAACGCTTGCGATTATCTCTACTCTATTACAGGTTGAGAGAATTATAACTTCGTTTATAACAGGCGATGAGATAAGATTTTGATAAACGCTCTCTCTTTTTTTTTCATCCCCTAACGCAAGTTTTTCTCTTGTGTGAAGATCGGTGTTTTTATGAGAAAAGCTTACTACTAAATACTGCATTATCAATAATTCCTATATATAAGATTTTTCATTATTTCACTTAGCTCTTTATTCTCTTCTTTGATTGCGCTTAGCGCCTCTTTCCCAAGCTTTATAGCAAAATTTTTCGAATCTTCTATCGCATCTGTTTTTAGCATCATATCTTTTATCCACTCTTTTTCCTGAGTGTTTGCCTCTTTTTTATATAAATTTTTAAGTTTTATCTTTTCATCTTTATCTAATCTATTATAAAGATATATATAGGGTAAAGTTACCTTACCCTCTTTAAAATCGCTCATCGCAGGTTTTCCCAAAACCTCATCACTTGAAATTACGTCTAATATATCATCAACTATTTGAAAAGCAAGTCCAAGATTTTTCCCGTATAATGCGTAAGAGTCTTCATCTTTTTTTGCCAAAATAGCCGCACTTTTTGCAGCAGCCTCTATCAATGAAGCGGTTTTTTTATAAATCATATCAAAATATCTATCTATATCTGTATTAAATTGGTTAGTTAAAGTAACATCTAACAACTCTCCAATACTAAGTTTTGTAACTGCATCGGAAATTGTTTTTGAGATTTTATCTTCAAACTTTGTTAATTCAAAAAATGCTTTAGAATAAAGAATATCCCCAAACATAATAGATGTTTTGTTACCAAAAAGAGCATTAATCGAAGGGGAGCCTCTTCTTGTTAGAGCATCGTCTATCACATCATCATGAAGCAAACTAGCCCCATGAATCATCTCTACAATAGCCGCAAGTTTTACAGCCTCCATAGAATCGCAGATTTTTAATATCAATTTTGCTCTAAGTCTTTTGCCGGGGGGAAGCTTTTTAAAAAGATCTATTATATATTCATCATTTAAATCTTTTATATATTTTTCCATCTCTTTTTCAACAAGCTCTAACAATACTCCTCCTTAAAAATTTTTACACTTTTATTTTTACACTATTCTGATTGGCTTAAAATATTTCCCATCGATTCGATATATAATGAGTTCAATTTATTTTCCAACTCTTTTTTATTATTTTCATCTGCAATGAAATATTTGACCTTTTTCTCCACATCATCTATACCGCACTCTTTTTCCAAAATAAGCTCCATCGCAGCAAGCCAAGTCATAACTCTTTCAAGTTCATTGGAGACAATATTTCTGTTTGCGTTAAATACTATATCTATAAACTTACTATTTGGCGTTCCCGTTAAAAAATCATCTACATCTTTAAACATTTTCCCCTCCTGTTTACTATTTTAAACTAAAATGATATCGTATTTTACTCTTTTATCCTATAAATTGAGCTAAAAAATAGCGGAACGATATATAAATTTATTATAGTCGCCCATGCTAAACCAAATCCAAGGGTAATTGCCATAGGCTGCAAAATAAGACTCTGTCCAGATGCGAAAAATATAAGGGTTGATAAACCTATTATTGTTGTAATTGAGGTTAAAAGAATAGGTCTAAGTCTTAATTTTGCCCTACTTATAATACATCGAATATTTTTGCACTCTCTAATAAAATCAAGCATTATCAACCCGTCATTTACCACAACGCCGGCTAAACCAACAACCCCAATAAGACTTGGCATAGTTAAATTTATTCCCATTATCTTGTGTCCTAATAAAACTCCAAATATTGATAAAGGAATGGAACTTAAAACTATCAGGGATTGCAAGGTTGAACCAAACATCCATACCAAAGAGATAAAAATCAAAAATAGTGCAATTATGGCAGCTTCTCCTATCTCTCTTTTAACTTTTTTATTCTCTTTTTGTTCACCTTTTATCTCAATTTTTATTCCAAACTTTTCCACATTTTTTAATATCGGAGCCAGTTTTTCGTAAAATTCATCCGAAGTTATGATTTTTTTATCTAAAGATGCGTAAATTGTTCTGATTTTTTCGCCGTTTTCTTTAATTAGAGTATAAAAATGTTTTTTAAAAACAAAATATTAATAATCTGTTAAGGTTAAAGGTTGAAAATTCCGTTGTACTAAGGGATGCGTTCGAGAGTG
>NZ_CEXZHP010000068.1:0-7509 GCF_982775275.1 Nitrosophilus sp. | reverse complement strand
GTTTTAAAAAATATTTTCATAAAATCTTCAAAAGATTTGGTCGAAGGAAAAAGATTTTCATTATCTTTGGTAAAAAATGGTTTTAATTATGATAAATCTTTTATTCAAGCTCTTTCTTTAGCGGAAGAAACTAGTGAAGTATCTGAAATTTTAAAAAATTTATCAGAGTTATATAAAGAAAACAGCAGTTCAAAAATAGAGATTTTTTTATCTTTGTTAGAGCCAACTTTGATGTTGATAGTCGGCGCTATTATAGGATTGATAGTTACGGCGATGCTTCTTCCGATTTTTAGTATGAATATAATAAATGTATAACTTTAGAAGCTTTTTGAAACAAATTTAGAACACTCTTTTATTATAATCCTTTATACAAAAATTTTTAGGGGGTGTTTATGAAAAAAAGTGTTTTTACCGCAAGTATAGCGTTTTGTGCCATATTATTTTTTTCTGGATGTGGAGGAGGAGGTGGAGGCGAAGGCCAATCAACCTCGTCTGGGTCTTCAACTACAGGTTCTATAGTTGATGCGCCAATTAGAGGCTTATCCTATAATTGCCAAACTTCAGGTATTCAAGGAACTACAAATTCTAAAGGTGAGTTTAGATTTAAGCCTGGTGATATATGTACATTTAAGATCGGGAATTTTCCTATAGGAACTATTGATACATCCAATTTGGACGATGTAGTTATAACGCCTAAAGATCTTTTAGAAGCAAAAGATTTTAATGATAAAAAAGTTATAAATTTTGCCGCTTTGATGTGGACTTTAGATAAAGATGGCGATCCAGAAAATGGAATAGATATAAATGCAAGTAAATTGGCAGATGTTGATTTAGATGATTTAAAGGTAGCAGATCCAGAAGAGATTTTTGAGGATCTAAATAAAACAAAAAGTCTATTGGCTGAAGATCAGGATAATTTAGAAAATCTAGCAAAAAATAAAAAAGATGAGATTGTTGAACATATTAAAAAATCTGAGATAAAAGCGTTAAAAATATATGATCCTAACAAAGCAGCAAATCGTATAGAAAAGCTAAATATAAACGCAGTTTCTATAAATTATGAAAATTTTAATAATAAAACTTTTGATATTGTTGATGGTGATGATGTAATAAAAATCAATTTTTATGATAATGGAACATATCATGAAACTGGAAATGAAGATGAATGGTTAGGAGATGGATTTTGGACTATAGATAATAATAATACTCTTGTTATGATAGAAGCTACACAAGAGGGTGATGATATTTATCCTACTGTTTTAACAGCCGTTTTTGAGGATATTAATGATACATCGGCAAAAATTGTTGCGTTTACCGATGAAGATGTAAAAAAATTGGATGCAAATATAACTGAAAATAGTGGTAGTGTAGGAAATGAAATAAGTAATAGAGTAGAAATAGATAAAGAAATGTTAAATAATAAAGTATTTGAGATAAATGAAAACTCTGCTATTACTTTTTATGCTGATGGAACCTTTAAAAATGTAGGAGAAGATGAAGAGGGAAGTTGGTATATAACAGGAAGTTGGACAATAATAAACAATTTTGTGGTTATGATAGCAGAAGATGATGAAGAAATTGTTGCTTATGTTATAGCCGTCAAATCTTTGAATGAGAATTCAATAGATGTTATAGTTTTGGATGAGGATGGAATTGAAACAATTGAAAATATAACTGTATCTGATGCTAAAGATCCAAAAGAAGAGTTAAATTATACAAAACAGAGTGTTGGATTTGATGATATCGCAAATAAAAAATTTGAGTTTAATGACAATGGTTCTCGTTTTGTTTTTGAATTTTATAAAGATGGAACATATGTAGAAAGAGGGAATGATAATGAAGGAAGCTGGACTATCGAAGGTTCATGGAATATAGTTGATGGTAGTGTAATTTTGACTGGATATGAATACGGAAGTGATTATGTGTCAATAGTAGTAGTGGATTTTGCTTCTTTAGGTAAAAATTCTGCGGAAGTTATCGCATATACCGATGATGGTGTGCACCATATACAAACTTCTATTTCAAATTTAGAAGAATAATCTTTAATATTAGCAAAGGGATTTTCCCTTTGCACTCCTGTGGATTACGATTAAAAAAAAATTAAATTATTCCGATTATAATATTACTTTAAAAAGCTTATTAGGGATCTTGCAATGTTGGATACTATCAAATCAAAATTTATAGTTATGCTTTTAACCTCGTTGTTTACTATATTTATTCTTTTATCTATATATCTATTTAACAGTTTTAACCATATAGTCCAAGATAGTGCAAAAAATAACTTAAAAATTTTAAGCGATTCTATTTTTGTGGCGATTAGGTCAAGTATGAATTTAGGAAGTAGCCAGGAGGTTGAAAAGACGTTAAATCATATCAAAAAAATTAAAGGTATTAAAGATATAGATATCGCAAAATCAAAAAAGGTTATAGAACTTTTTGGTTTAAGTGAAAAATATAAAAATTATCCAAAAGAGATAAAAGATGTTTTTAAAACAAAAAAGATTAGGTATTTTGAAAATAAAAATGGTGAAATTAGACTTTTAAAACCGATAATTGCAACGAAAGAGTGCTTATCTTGTCACGCAAACTCAAAAGAGGGGGATGTTTTAGGCGTTATTGATCTTGATATCTCTTTAGAGAGTATAAATGAACAGCTAAGCAGTTTAAAAATCTCTCTGTTTTGGGGTATAGCCGTTTCTATTTTAATACTCGTGGCTCTTTTTATTCATTTTTTTAATAAAAATATATTTAAGCCGATAAATATCTTAACAAACAGGGCAAAAGATATAGCAAGCGGTGAGGGGGATTTAACAAAGAGATTAAACTTTGTTAAAAAAGATGAGATTGCTGAAGCTGGAAATTGGATAGATAAATTTATAGAAAAAATTGCTCATGTTGTCTCAAACGCAAAAGAGGCAAGTAGAAAAAATTTAGATATTGCCAAAAAGTTGCAAAAGGAATCAAGCGAAGTCGAAAACAGGCTGCATACTGGAATTGATATCGTGGAAAATAGCGTAAAGATTGGGAAAGAGGTGCATATTAGTTTAGAAAATAGTTTAGATAGTATAAAAAAATCTCAAGAGAACGTAAACAGAGCTAAAGAGGAGATAATAAGCGTAAAAGATCAGATCTCTTCACTCTCTTCCAAAATCAAAACTCAATCAAAAAGCGGTATCGAGCTTGCCGATAAACTAAATCTTTTAACAAAAAGAGCGGATTCAGTAAAAGATATACTTAGCGTAATTTCCGATATCGCGAATAAGACAAATCTTTTAGCCTTAAACGCCGCCATTGAAGCGGCAAGAAGCGGTGAGCACGGAAAAGGTTTTGCTGTTGTTGCCGAAGAGGTTAGAAGACTTGCGGAGCAGTCACAGGAGAGCTTAGTTAATATCGAAGAGACGATAAATATAATAATTCAAGAAATTATCGATACCTCAAAGCTTATGAATAGTAACGCAAAAGAGCTAAAAGAGCTGACGGATTTGGCAAAAAATAGTGAAAAAACTATGGTAACTACCACAGATTTTATGGATCAAGTAGACGAAATAAGCAAAAAATCTTTACAACAATCTCAATCTTTGGCAAAAGAGGTGGAAAAAATATTGTCTCAAATTGAAACTATAAAAGATGTCTCCTTGGAAAATATAAAAAGTGTACATCAAATGAAAGAGATGATAGACAATATGTATAAAATCGCTACCAATCTAAATAAAATTTTGGCAAATTTTAAAACTTAATATTCCACAATTTTTCTTCAATTTTATCTTATCATCTCCTAAATATAAAATAGGAGGTGAGATATGAAAAAAGCTCTTTTAATCATTCTTTTGATACTCTCTTCGAACATATTTGCCGCTTCTTTTAGTTATACCGAATATGTCGAGGTAACAAGAAGTGAACCCGTTTATAGAACAATTATAAAAAGGATTCCTTATCAAGAGTGTTGGGATGAGGAGATTCCTATAGAGTATGAGATAGATGAAGGTAATGTGATAGAGGATAATATAGGTCCGTTAATTGGAGGAGTCGCAGGGGGAATCATAGGACACCAAATAGGAAAGGGAAGCGGAAAGACTGCTGCTACGATCGGGGGAGCGATAGTAGGGACTATAGTTGGTAAAAATTTATCAAAAAAAGATAGATATTATGAAAGAGGTTATAAAAGGGTTAGAAGATGCAAAACAAGATATGAAGAACATACCCAAAGGGTTCAAAGAGGATATAAGAATTTTGCTTACTATAACGGAAAAGAGATAATGAAATTTAGTAAAAGACCTTTAAAAAGAATTAAAGTTAATGTAACAATCAGTTATTAAGATAGGGTTTTTTACCCTATCTATTTTTCTTTTTTTTCTTTTTTTTGATAGGTGTCTCTTCGATCATAGGCAAAAATGTTTCAATCAGTTTTCTTGCTTCAATATGAACGCCTTGAGAGAGTTTTGCATTTTCTTTTAAAGCTTCTTTGACTTCGTTTTGTAAATTGTCTATTTTTATATCTTTCTCTTTTATTATATTTTTAAGCTCTTCGATCTCTTTATCTTTTTTTTCCAACTCCTCTAAGAAAAAATTAAAAAAAATCTCATAATCTTCAGCTTCCATTTTTTTATCGCTGTCATCCTCTAAAATCACATATATATGTCCGTTTTCTTTAGTAGATTTTAATGTTCCCCTGCTGATTCTTTTTCTAACCGCTTGCTCCGATATACCAAAAATTGCGGCAGCTTCTTTTATGGAAATTTTTTTCATTATATTCCTTTTTTCTCTTTGGTTTTTTTAATCGTTAAATGTTTTTTTAACTACCAAGCTGTTTGAACCAATTTAACTATTTTAACCTAAAATTTATAAAAAAGCTTTGACAAATGATTAAAAAGTGGTATAATGTTTTTCTCTTTTGGTTTTTAAGTCCCTGACTTTTAAATTGAAAGAGATGCATTTTATTTCAAAGGGACAACGCAATGAAGCAAATTTATGTAGGTAATCTACCTTACAGATCGGGCGAAGAAGAAGTTAGAGATCTATTCTCTCAGTATGGCGAAGTAAACTCAGTTAAACTTATAACTGATAGAGAAACAGGAAGACCAAGAGGTTTTGGTTTTGTAGAGATGGAAGACGAGGGAGCTTTAAAAGCTATCGAAGCCCTTGACGGACAAGAGTTTGAAGGAAGAACATTAAGAGTAAATGAAGCTAGACCTAGAGAAAATAGGCCAAGAAGAGAATTTAACTAATATTCTCCAAAGATAGGCGGGGCTTTCTCGCCTATAACATTTCACTCCCCCATTTTAAAGAATCTACTCCATATTTTTCCCTTACTTTTTTATTCTGTAAGCTTAGTTTTTGATATTTTATATCAACTTCATATGTAAAAATATCAAACATTTTTTTATTATAAAATTTTGAGCAACTCATAGATAATCTTATTATATTTGAATATTTATAAATATCGCATCTTTTAAAAAGAGTTAACATAATATCTTTTAATAATTTTTCATTAAAAGGTTTTGAAACAAGGAGATGGGCTTTTGTTTTTCCTCCAAAATCATATTTTATAGATAGATAGTAATATAATGGGGTAAGATTTAATTTTTCTATAGAGTATGCTAAAAATCTACTCATAATAATAATCCTTCTTTTTATCTCTTCTTTATTGTTTATAGGGTCTATAGTTCTTGAAATACCTATAGATTTTCTTGGATGGGACAAAAGTATAGGTTCGTTATCGATTCCTAAAACTCTTTTATAGAGGGTAATCCCAGGCTTTTTCCAGCTATAAAAAAGTTTTTTTGCCTTTTTAATATCGCCAAGTTTTTCTATTCTTAAATTGTGTAGCCTTTTTGTATATCCTCTTCCGATACCTGGAAATTTCTCTATAGGGATATCTTTTATAAAACTTTCTATATCTTTTACTATCTTTATCCCTTCTGGTTTTGCAAAAGATGTCGCAAGTTTTGCTATCCATTTGCTTTTAGCCGCACCTATAGAAATGGGAAGATCAAATCTTTGTTTTATCTCCTTTTGAAGATCTTTTAAAAACTTTTCAAGATTATCCTCCTCTATCCATCCAGATAAATCTCCAAAGAACTCATCTATACTGAACTGTTCCACAAGGGGGATTTTTCTTTCTAAAAATTTTTTTAAATTATGAGAGATTGAGTGATAATATAGATGATTTGGAGGAACCACCACAAGTTTTGGATATATAGATAAAGCCTCTTTTATGCTCATACCTGTTTTTATGCCATATTTTCTTGCTTCATAACTTGCCGTTATTATGATGCCTCTTATTTTTTTCCCTTCTACAAAATACTCTTTAAAGCCGTTATCTGAATTATAAAAGATGTTTGGCACAAAAGCCCCGCTATTTTTTTGATCTATTTTTACCTTTTTTTGATTTTTTTTATCAAATATGAAAGGATCTCCTCTTCCCCCTACCGCTGCTGGAATATCTTTTAGGTTTGGGTTTTTTATTCTTTCTGCTGAGATAAAAAAGGAGTCAAGATCAAGATGAATCTTCATATAAACTCCTTTAATTTTTGGTTAATAAAATATTAATATAATTATTTATATCGATATAAATAATTAAATCTTTGTTAACTTTAAAGGAGTTGTAGATGTTGCCATTTAACGAAGTTATAGATAGGTTAAAAGATATTTTATCCAAAGAGCTGGGAGAGAGAAGAGTTTATGATAAAGATGTAGCAAATGCTCTTGGAATATCTAAAGAGTATTTTTCTATGCTAAAAAAAAGAGGCAAGCTTCCTTTGGAGGAGCTTATAAATTTTTGTGCAAAAAGAAATATTAGCATAAACTGGCTTTTATTTGATCAAAATCCAAACTCTTTATATGAAAATACGGAAAAATTCGCTTTTGTAAAATATTTTAAGGATATAAACGCAAGCGCGGGAGGAGGAGCGATCAATTATGAAGAAGAGGCTCAAAAGCTATATTTGGATAAAGAGCTTGAAGAGTTTTTTGGAAAGGAAAATATCAAAAATATTGAAGCTTTAAATGTTTTGGGCGATTCGATGGAGCCGGTTTTAAAAGACGGAAGTATAGTTTTTATCGATAAAACGCAAAAAGATATAAAAAAAGGGGGAATATTCGTATTGTCTACAAATGCCGGAGTTTTTATAAAAAGAGTGGTTTTAAAAATTGATGGGACGGTTGATCTTATTTCTGAAAATAGTATATATCCAAAAGAAAATATTTTAGCAGATGAAGTAAATATAATCGGAAAAGTTATCGGCGCGGTAGAAAAGATAAAATAGTTTTAAGCTTTTAAGTGTAAAATAAACAATATTTAATAAAAAAAACTAATTTATAAGATTATAAAAAAATTATATTTTGGAACATTTTTGCAACACATTTAGGATAAAATAAAATCATGGCAACTAAAATCTATTTTAAATATTTATTTATTAATATTTTTATTATTTTTTTGTTGGGATTTATCCAACAATATATCTTATATCCACCATTTTATATAAAAAATATCTATTTTTTAATACCTTT
>NZ_CEXZHP010000067.1:0-7693 GCF_982775275.1 Nitrosophilus sp. | reverse complement strand
AGGATTTTTTCAAAAAAATCCTTGATTTTTTTAAAAAAAATCTATACAATTAAAATGTAATAAATTTTTTTAAAGGATGTCCAATGAAAAAAGCTGATTTTATCAATGCAGTTGCTCAAAAAGCTGGGTTGTCTAAAAAAGACACTCAAAAGGTTATTGATGCGGCACTTGAGACGATCACTGAAGCATTGACTAAGGGTGAAGATGTAGCTTTTATAGGTTTTGGGACATTTACTACCGCCAAAAGAGCTGCAAGAGAAGCAAAAGTTCCTGGAACAAACAGAGTTGTAAAAGTTCCTGCTACAACAGTTGTAAAATTTAGAGTAGGAAAAAAATTAAAAGAAGCTGTTGCAAAAGCGAAATAGCTTCTTGGCCTTCGGGCCAATCTAACTTTAACTTTTTAATCTCCTTTAAGTATCATAGTTATATAATTTCCATCAAAATTTGCCGAGGTGGTGAAACTGGTAGACACGCGAGACTCAAAATCTCGTGGGCTTTGCCCGTGAGGGTTCGAGTCCCTCCCTCGGTACCACTTCTTGCGGGAGTAGCTCAGGGGTAGAGCACAACCTTGCCAAGGTTGGGGTCGCGGGTTCGAATCCCGTCTCCCGCTCCACTTCTTCTAAATTTTCCTTCAATAATTTTTAGCTATCATTATAAAAAAATCTAAGGGCTTTAATGAAAATAGTTGTTGCTATATCTGGTGCTAGCGGAGCAAATCTTGGATTGAAAGCTTTTGAATTAATTCCTCAGTCTCATCAAAAATATCTAATAATTAGTAAAAACGCCAAAATAGTCTTGAAAAAAGAGAATAACATCTATTTAGATAATGAAATTTATAGACCTCCCGCAAGCGGTAGCTTTAAATGCGATGCAATGATAGTAGCTCCATGTTCTATGAACACTTTAGCAAAAATCGCGGTGGGAATAGCAGACAATTTAATCACCAGAGCCGCTTCTGTTATGATAAAAGAGCAAAAAAAACTCCTTTTAGCTCCAAGAGAGATACCTTTTAGCCCCATAGCTCTTGAGAATATGCATAAACTTTCTAAATTAAATGTTATAATTGCACCTCCCGTATTGGGATATTATAGCAATCAGAAAAATTTGGAAGATATGGAAAAGTTTATTATTGGAAAATGGTTTGATCTAATAGGTATTGAAAACTCGTTATATAAAAGATGGGGAGAAGATGAGAAATAAAGTCATATATCCCGGAACCTTCGATCCTATAACTAACGGACATCTAGACATTATTGTTAGGGCTTCAAAGCTTTTTGACGAAGTTATCGTAGCTATTGCCATATCTAAAGAGAAAAAACCTATGTTTGATATAGAAAAAAGAGTTCTTATGGCAAAAGAGGCTACGAAAAATTTAAACAACGTAAAGGTTATCTCTTTTGATACTTTACTTGTGGATCTGTGCAACAAAGAAAAAGCCAACGTAGTTATAAGAGGTTTAAGGGCGGTAAGCGATTTTGAGTATGAACTTCAGATGGGATACGCAAATCAATCGTTAAAAAAAGATCTAGAAACAATATATCTTATGCCAAATTTAAAAAACGCCTTTATTAGCTCATCGGTTGTTAGAGCTATTTTGCAATTTAAAGGAGATATTAGCCATTTGGTTCCAAACGAGATATTAAAATATTTAGATAGCTAATTTTATCAAGGAAAAAAATGTATATCGTTTTAGAAGGTATTGATAGAGTCGGTAAAAGCACACAAATAAAGATGTTAAAAAATGAGTTTAAAGATGCTATTTTTACAAAAGAGCCCGGAGGAACAAAGTTTGGAGAGAAAATAAGAGATATAGTCTTAAATGAAAAAATATCGCCTATTGCCGAAATTTTTCTTTTTTTAGCAGATAGAAACGAACATTTTAATAAAATAATCAAACCAAATCTTGATAAATTAATAATAAGCGATAGAGGCTTTATCTCAGGTATAGCTTATGCTCATATCAAAAGCGATTTGGATTATGAAACACTATTTGAGCTAAATTCTTTATCTTTGGAAAATCATCTGCCAGATAAAATAATTATGTTTGAGATAGATAAAAAAGAGCTTAAAAATAGATTTGAAACTCAAAAGCTTGATATTATAGAAAAAAAAGGAATCGATTTTTTATTAAATGTTCAAAAAAGCATGAAAGAAGCTTTAAAAATATCCGGATGCAAATATATTATTATTGATGCTTCAAAACCAAAAAACGAGATTAATAAAATAATTATAGATTTTATCAAAAAGGGTTAAAATGGCGATAAAAGCACTTAGAGGAATGAAAGATATTTTACCTCCCCTTAGCGAAAAATATATTCTTTTTTTAGAAAAAGCTTCAAAAATCGCTAATAATTATGGATTTGATTATATAGAAACCCCTATTTTGGAAGAGACCGCTCTTTTTAAAAGAAGTGTGGGAGAAAGCAGCGATATAGTGGGAAAAGAGATGTATCAGTTTATAGACAAGGGTGGTAACGACGTATGCTTGAGACCGGAAGGAACTGCCGGAGTTGTTAGAAGTTTTATAGAACATAAATTTGACAGACAAGATAAAGTATTTAGATTTTTTTATTATGGTCCTATGTTTAGATACGAAAGACCCCAAAAAGGAAGATTAAGAGAGTTTCATCAATTTGGTTGCGAAACATTTGGCGAACAAAGCGTTTATGAAGACGCAAATATGATAATGCTTTTAAAAGAGATATTAGATGAGTTTAATATAAACTACACTTTGAAAATAAACTCTTTAGGATGTAGCAAATGTATGCCAAAATACCGCCAAAAGCTTATAGAATTTTTAGAAAGCAAAGAGGCAAAAATATGTGAAGATTGCGTAAGAAGAAAAGCTACAAATCCCATAAGAGTTCTTGATTGTAAAGTTGAAGCGTGCAAAGAGGTATATATAGATGCACCAAAATTATTAGACAATCTTTGCGAAGATTGCAAAAGAGATTTTGAGACGCTACAAAATATTTTAAAAAATAACAAAGTAGATTTTGAAGTGGATATATTTTTAGTTAGGGGTCTTGATTATTATACAAAAACAGCATTTGAGTTTGTTAGCTCTCATCTTGGAGCACAAAACGCAATAGCCGGGGGAGGAAGATTTGATAGACTCGTAGAATATATGGGTGGAAAGCCAACACCAGCTATAGGCTTTGCAATAGGAGTAGAGAGAATATTAGATCTAATAGAGATCAAAAATAAAAAAAGAGAAGGGTTTTATCTTGGAGTAATGATTGAAGATGCGCTAGATGAGGCTTTTAAAATAGCTTTAAATTTGAGAAAAAATAAAAAAGCTTGGTTGTCTTATAAAAAAAAGAGTCTAAAAGCCCACTTAAAAGCTGCGGATAAGTTTAACTCAAAATATGCCGCCATTATAGGAGAAGAAGAGTTTAAAGATGGCTCTATTTGGATAAAGGATTTGGAAGAAAAAAAAGAAGAAGTGCTCAAAATTTCTGATTTTTTGGAAAAATTTGGAGCTAAATAATGTATGATTACGGGATTAAAATATGGTCAAACAATAACTTTTTTATAGAAGATGGTTTAGTTAAAATAAATCACAAAAACAGGCCCTCTTTATTGGAAATCACTAAAAAAATCAGGCAAACAGGAATTAGAGGCCCTATTCTTTTAAGATTTCCCCATCTTATAAAAAAGCAGATAGACACCCTTTATAAAGAGTTTCATAGGGCTATGAAAACATTTGAATATAACGGAAGTTTTAATGCCGTTTTCCCCCTTAAAGTAAACCAATTTCCAAATTTTATCTCCTCACTGGTAGATATAGCAAAAGATTACAGATACGGTTTAGAAGCCGGTAGTAAAGCCGAACTTATCATTGCAATGGCTTATAACAATAAAAATGCACCAATTACCGTAAATGGCTTTAAAGATAAAGGTATGATAAGTCTTGGTTTTATTGCGGCAAAAATGGGCTTTGATATTACTTTAACTATCGAAGGGTTAAATGAGCTTGAAACTATTTTGGAAGTTGCTCAAGAGTTAGGAGATCCTATACCAAATATTGGATTAAGGATTAGGCTTCATAGCTCCGGTATTGGTATCTGGGCAAAAAGCGGAGGTATAAACTCAAAATTTGGATTGACATCAACTGAGCTTTTAGAGGCGGTTGAACTATTAAAGCAAAATAGTCTCCTTGATAAATTTAAAATGATACATTTTCATATAGGGAGCCAAATTAGCGAGATTTCTCCAGTAAAAAGAGCTTTAAGAGAAGCGGGAAATATTTACGCAGAACTTAGAAAAATGGGCGCTAAAAATTTAAAAGCCATAAATTTAGGCGGTGGATTGGCAGTAGAATACTCGCAACATGAAAATATTCATACAAGAAACTATACTATTACCGAATTTACCAACGATGTTATATTTTTATTAAAAGAGATAGCAGAGCAAAAGGGAGTTATACAACCAGATATCTTTACAGAATCTGGTAGATTTATCGCCGCTCCCCATGCGGTATTAATCGCTCCGGTGCTTGAACTTTTCAGCCAAGAGTATACGGAAAAAGGATTGAGACTAAAAAAGAAAAATCCTCCTCTTGTGCAAGAGTTATATGATCTATATAAAACTATAAACAAAAATAACGCTATTGAATATCTACATGATAGTTTAGATCATATGGAGTCATTGCTTACTCTTTTTGATCTTGGATATATTGACCTGCAAGATAGAAGCAACACAGAGATTTTAGTGCACCTAATCATAAAAAAAGCTATAGAGTTAATGAAAAACTCCAAATACCAAGAGTTAAAAAGAATCCAAGATAGAGTTCAAGAGAGATATCTTTTAAATTTTAGTCTATTTCAAAGCCTTCCGGATTTTTGGGGACTTGGACAAAGATTTCCGGTTATGCCTTTGAGCCATTTAGATACTAGACCTACAAGAAGCGCTTCATTGTGGGATATTACTTGTGATAGCGATGGTGAGATCGATTTTAATATAGATTATCCTCTTTTTTTACACGATATAGATCTAAAAAAGGAGGAGTATTTTTTGGCTTTTTTCCTAGTTGGAGCATACCAAGAGATATTGGGTATGAAACACAATCTATTTACACATCCTACCGAAGTTACGGTGGAATTTACAGAAGATGGTTATTCCCTTGAAAA
Source organism: Nitrosophilus sp. (assembly GCF_982775275.1). Taxonomy (NCBI): domain Bacteria; kingdom Pseudomonadati; phylum Campylobacterota; class Epsilonproteobacteria; order Nautiliales; family Nitratiruptoraceae; genus Nitrosophilus; species Nitrosophilus sp. Next base: position 2,561 of record NZ_CEXZHP010000067.1, on the reverse strand, counting down.
AATTGTTGAGGCTCAAAGTATTTTAGATATTTTATATGATATGGATTATGATTTAAATGAATTGCAAAGCAATCTTAAAACAAATCTTGCGAACTCAAACTTTTTAGATGTGGATGAAAAAGAGAAAATTTTTGAACTTTTGGCTCTTATTTTAAATGAAAACAGCTATCTGAAAATGAGTCCAAAAAAGGACAACGAATGAATAATATCTCTTTATGGCAGATAATAAAAGAGGATTTTAGCGTAGTTTTTGAAAGAGACCCAGCTATTAAAAGTAAACTTGAACTATTAACAAATTATCCCGGTGTTTGGGCTATTTTTTGGTATAGAATAGCAAATAGACTTTATAAAAAAGGTTTTAAAATAATGGCAAGATTTATCATGGGAATAAATCAAATTTTTACAGGGATTGATATACATCCGGCCGCAAAAATCGGCAGAAGAGTGTTTATAGACCATGGAATCGGCGTGGTTATCGGAGAAACTACCGAAATAGAAGATGATGTTTTGATATATCAACAAGTAACTTTGGGTGGTGTTAGTTTAAAAAAAGGAAAACGCCATCCTACTATTAAAAGCGGAACGGTTATAGGAGCCGGAGCCAAAGTGCTGGGAAATATAACATTAGGTAGAAATGTCAGAATTGGAGCAAACTCTGTTGTTGTAAAAGATGTCCCCGATGATTCAACTGCGGTTGGAATACCCGCAAGAGTTATAAAAAAGGGATTGGATAAATCTATGCTTAGTCATAATAAACTGCCAGATATCGATAAAGAGATGTTTGAATATCTAATAAAAAGAGTAGCCATTCTAGAGCATGCTCTAATAACCGGGAATAAAGATATATTAAAAGAGGAAGAGGAGTTAGAACATATTTATGAAGCATTTATTAAATCTATGAAAAGTTGATAGCGGATAATAAGGAATTGGGAATTAGGAATTGGTAAATTCCATACCCACTCTTCAACTTTTTCACTTAACTACTCAACTACTCAACTATTCAACCACTCAACCATTTTAACCACCCAACCACTCAACCACTCAACTATTTTAACCATTTTAACCAAACTATTCAGAAAACTCAAAAAATGGTTTTGATATAATTTTTTAAAACTTCAAAAAAGGAAAAAGATGTTTTCAAAAAGGATAGAATCTCTTTCTGAATCTTTGACGATAGCTATAACCTCTTTGGCAAGGGAATTAAAAGCGAGTGGTAAAGATGTGCTAAGTTTTTCGGCAGGTGAGCCCGATTTTGATACTCCAAAGGCCATCAAAGAAGCTGCTATAAAAGCGATAAACGAAGGCTTTACAAAATATACCGCAGTTGAAGGGATTCCTGAACTTTTGGACGCAATAAGCGAAAAGTTAAAAAGAGATAACAATTTAGAATATTCAAGAAAACAGATAATTGTTAGCAACGGCGCAAAGCAGTCTCTTTTTAATCTTTTTCAAACATTAATAGATGAGGGAGACGAAGTAATCATACCAGCGCCTTATTGGGTAACATATCCAGAACTTGTAAAATATAGTTTAGGAAAACCCATCTTTATCAATACAACTCAAGAGAGCGGATTTAAAATAACTCCTAAACAATTAAAAAACGCCATTACCCCCAAAACAAAAATGCTAATCTTAACAACCCCATCAAATCCAACAGGCGCAGTTTATACTAAAGAAGAATTGAGTGAGCTTGCAAAAGTATTGGAAGGAACAGATATTTTTGTAGCAAGTGATGAGATGTATGAAAAATTGACTTATGATTGCGAGTTTACTTCAGCCGCTTCAATTAGCGAAGATATGTATAAAAGAACGATAACAATCAACGGCCTTAGCAAATCTGCGGCAATGACGGGATGGAGATTTGGTTATTTGGCCGCTGCCGATGAAAATCTAATAAAAGCGATGAAAAAACTCCAATCCCAAAGCACTTCAAATATATGCTCAATTACACAAAAAGCAGCGATTCCAGGACTTGATGGAACAATAGAAAAAGATATAGAATATATGAGAAATGAATTTAAAAAAAGAAGAGATGTTGCTGTGGAACTTTTTAACTCAATTGACGGACTTAACGTAATAAAACCAGATGGTGCTTTTTATCTATTTGTAAATCATGAAAAGATTGAAAAAGATTCTATGAAATTTGCAAAAGATCTATTAGAAAATGCAGGAGTCGCTGTAGTTCCAGGCATTGGCTTTGGTGTGGATGGTCATTTTAGATTTAGTTTTGCTACTGATCTTGATACAATAAAAGAGGGAATTAGAAGAATTGAAAACTTCATAAAATAATATCTAACTCTTCCCCTCTTTTTAAGCTATAATATAAAAAAGTGTTTGTAAGGCTTATAATGTATGTAAAAGAGAGATTTTTTCTACCAAAAGATTTCAAAAAACATATAAAATCTCTTAAACCTGTTTTTGGTTTTGGAGCTTTTGGAGAAACTACATATTATAGAACTTACAGCCGAAAAACGGGACCAAACTCTCACGAACACTGGCCAGATACTATCATTAGAGTCATTGAAGGAGTTTTTTCAATAAGAAAAAACCATTATAAAGAG
>NZ_CEXZHP010000066.1:0-7726 GCF_982775275.1 Nitrosophilus sp. | reverse complement strand
AGTTATCGTTCTAAACCTTCGGTTTGCCCTCGCTCACTTACCACCTTATCTCCTTACCCCCTTTTCCCTTCAACCTTCAGCCTTTCACCTAACTACTCAACCCCTCACCCTTGCTGCTGTTTTTGGGCTTCTTGAATAGCTTTCATCTCGTTAAAAATCTGTAGCATTGCAACCATAGCCAAATGGTAGCTAAAAGGTCCAAAACCGCTTATTTGTCCAGCACACACAGGAGCGATAATAGATTTTTGTCTAAACTCTTCCCGTCTATATATATTTGATATATGAACCTCGATAGTTGGTAACTGAACCGCGGCAATCGCATCTCTTATAGCGATGGAAGTGTGCGTATACGCCGCAGGATTTATAATAATTCCGTGCGCGTCTCCCAAGCATTCTTGAATCTTATCTACGATTTCACCTTCTAAATTGCTTTGAAAAAATTCTATCTCCATACCGTTTTGTTCGGCAAAATTTCTCATTTGCGCATGAATATCTTCAAGCTTCATCGGTCCATAGATATTTTGCTCTCTAATTCCAAGCATATTTAAATTTGGTCCTTGAATCACTACAACTTTCATCTATAATCCTTTTTATAATAAAATTTTGGGTATGATTATATCAATTTTTACCTTATGAACACCTCTTAGGAGAGCTTTTATGAAAATAATAAAAACAAAATATATACTAACTCCGCAAAAAATTATCTCAAACAGAGCCGTAGCTTTTGAAAAGAAGATTGTGGATATTGATGAGTTTGAAACGTTAAAATCAAAATATCCAGATGCTAAAATTATAGATTATAAAGATTATAGCTGTTTGCTTCCAGGTTTTATAAATCCCCATGTTCATCTTGAATTTAGCGCAAACAAAGCCGCTTTAACCTACGGAGATTTTATCATATGGCTAAATAGCGTAATTAAAAAAAGAGAAAATCTTTTGTCAAAATGTGACCAAAAATGCGTAAATAACGCTATAGATATTATGTTAAAAAGCGGAACGACCACGTTTGGAGCAATAAGTAGCTATGGATACGATATGAAAATATGTGCAGATGCTCCTCAAAGGGTGATATATTTTAACGAAATAATAGGATCAAATCCCGCCGCGGCCGATGCTTTGTATAGCGATTTTTTGCAAAAGGTTAATGAGTCTTTAAATTATAAAAACAATAGATTTATCCCCGCGATCGCTATTCACTCTCCATATTCTGTTCATAAGGTTTTAGCAAAAAAAGCCGTAGAACTTGCAAAAAAGAAAAATATGTTATTAACTACCCATTTTATGGAAAGTAGAGCCGAAAGGGAGTGGTTAGATGAAGGAGTTGGAGATTTTAAAGCCTTTTTTAAAGATTTTCTAAATCAAACTCTCCCCGCAAACAGAGCATTGGACTATTTAAAACTCTTTGAGGGCATAAAAACCCTTTTTACTCACTGCGTTTGGTGCAACGAAAAAGAGCTTGAGATATTGCAAAAAAATGAACATTCAATTATTCACTGTCCCGTATCAAACAGACTTTTGGGTAACTCGGCTTTAGATTTAGCCAAAATAAAATATCTTGGTATAAACTTTTTAACGGCAACTGATGGGCTTAGTTCAAACTATTCTTTAAATCTTTATGAAGAGTTAAAATCGGCTCTTTTTGTTCATTATCATATAAATCCTACTATATTGGCATTGGATCTTATTAGAAGCGTTACGATAAACGCCGCTAAAGCCTTAAATATTGAAGCTGGAGAGATAGAGATAGGAAAATACGCCGATTTGCAAATTGTCGATATTCCAAAAGATTTAAACGATATTAACGAAATCCCTCTACACATACTACTTCATACAAATAGACCAAAATCGGTATATATAGAAGGAGAGTTATATGAGTGATTTTTTTAAAAAACTTTTTAGCCCAATAACGGTTATATTGGACTTTATACAAAAATATTTTAAATCTTTAATATTTTTATTGATAATTTTACTCATTTTTAGCTCCTCCAAAGAACAAGCATTGCAAAAACCAAACCTAATGGAAATCGAGCTAAAGGGGCCAATAATTGATGCAAAAGAGGTGTTAAAAAAGATAGAAGAGGCAAACGCAAATAATATTAAAGGTGTTTTGTTTATAGTAAATTCGCCGGGAGGAGCGGTGGCTCCCTCTTTAGAGATATCTTTGGCAATAAAAAGATTAACTTCCAAAAAACCGGTAGTTGCCTACGCCGCCGGAACAATGGCGAGCGGGGGATATTATGCTAGTATCTGGGCAAATAAAATAGTCGCAAACCCAGGTAGCGCAATAGGCTCGATTGGAGTTATTTTTGAAAGTGCCAATATTAAAAAACTTATAGATAAAATAGGCATAGAGCCTCAAGTCGTAAAAGCGGGAAAATATAAAGAGGTTGGAACACCTTTTAGAAAATGGGAAAAATATGAAAAAGAGGAGATAAAAAAGGTAATATTTGATACATATGAAATGTTTGTAAAAGATGTGGCAAAAGCAAGAGGGTTGGATATAAAAGATAAAGATAGATTTGCCGAAGCTCATATATTTACGGCAAACCAGGCAAAAGAGGTAGGTTTAGTTGATATGGTTGGATCTATTTACGAAGCAAAAAAAGAGATAATACGTTTGAGTAAAGTTCAAAAACCGATATGGAAAAAAGAGGATAAGTTTGAAAAATTTATGGAAAAACTAACAAATAAAACCGCGACAAAAATAATATCTCTATTTTTTGGTTACAATATTTTATAAGTTATTTGTTAGCCTTACCCCCTTACCACCTTATCCCCTTATCACCTTTACTATATTTTATAAGTTACTTATTAGCCCTTTTTAAAAGGGCTTTTGCCTCTATAATAACATCTTTTGTTTGAAGCTCAAAAATTTCTCCAACATCTATTTCAGCCAAATCCACCACTTTTTTATTTTTTACAACTTGTGCGTAACCTTTTTTTATCTCTTTTGCCCTAAATGCTGATTCAAACTTTTCAAAAAGGTGCTTTAGATGACTACTTTTATGGAAAAGGGAGTTTTTTATACTTTGATATATGGAGTTTTTTAACTCAGGGAGCATTGAAGCTTTTTTTTCAAATAAAAAAGTCATAGAGCTTTTTAAAGAGTTTCTAAGATTTTCTATCTCCTTTTCATAAAAACCCAACCTTCTTTTTGGCGAGATTTGGTTAAAAGATGATAACGTATGTCGTAAAATCTGCTCTTTATTAAATAAAACCTTTTTAAAACTTTTAACATACGCCTCTTGCAGCGAATCTAGCATCATTAATGCCTCATATTTATCTGGGAGTATCATCTCCATAGCAGCACTCGGAGTTGGAGCTCTAAGATCAGCCACAAAATCGCTTATTAAATAATCTATCTCATGACCTATTGCCGATACTATAGGGGTTTTTGCTTTATATATAGCATCAGCCACAATCTCTTCGTTAAAACACCATAAATCCTCTATACTTCCTCCTCCTCTTGCCAAAACGATAACATCAACCCCAAGAGAGTCTGCGATATTCAAAGAGTTAACGATGTCTAACGCCGCCTCTTTTCCTTGAACTAAAGTATTTATCAAATATATTCTTACCAAAGGCCATCTATTATTAATAACCCTTATCATATCTTGCAAAGCGGCTCCGGTTTTTGAAGTAACCAAAGCAATGGTGTCTATATATTTTGGTATCTCTTTTTTTCTCTCTTTTTTAAAATAGCCTTTTGCTTCCAGCTTCTTTTTTAACTGCTCATATGCAACCGATAAGGCTCCTATACCTTGAGGTAAAATCTTTGTAGCGTAAAGCTGATACTCTCCTCTTGGTTTATATACTCCTATTTTGCCCGCAACTATAACCTTTTGTCCATCTTCGACTCTAAAATCGAGTCTTGCAACGCTACTTCTAAACATCACAGATTTTATAACGCTGGCTTCATCTTTCAAACTAAAATATAAATGTCCGCTGCTATGGTATGTGGGTCTGCTGATCTCCCCCTCTACGTAAACTTCCAAAAAATGAGATTCTAAAAGATTTTTTATCTTTTCGTTTAATTGACTAACAGTTATTATATTCATTTTTTCTTTGCTATAAACATAGTTGAAATTCCAAAAGAAAACGACTTAACTTCCATTATCTTAAATCCGCTATCTATCAACTCTTTTATAAGATGTTCGGTAGTTAAAAAATTATCTATAGAGTTTGGAAGATATTCGTAAGCCTCTTTATTCCCAGAAACCAATCCTCCAATTAAAGGTAGAACTTTTTTCATATAAAACTCTACTACATTATCAAAATAAGATCTTTTTTCTCTTTTTGTAAACTCCAATATAACAAGCACTCCACCGGGTTTTAACACTCTGTAAAACTCGTTTATCGCATCAACTCTATCTACAACATTTCTAATTCCGTATGTTATGCTTAAAAAATCCGCCATATTATTTTCAATAGGAAGATTTTGAGCATAACCTTCTAAAAAGGAAAAATTTTTAAATTTTTCTTTTGCTACCTCAAGCATTTTAACGGAAGGATCCACTCCTATAAACTCTTTTACAACTATTTTTTTATCTTCGGCCACTTTATTCCAAAAGCCGAGCATATCCCCGGTTCCACAAGCAACATCCACTATTTTTTCTATATTTTCTTTTTTATAATAATCATACGCTTTTTGACAGGCCTTTTTTCTCCATACGATATCGCTTCCAAAACTAAGTATCCTATTTGCCATATCGTATGTTTTAGCAATATCGTTAAACATATTAACAATCTTTTTTTGTTTATCCATTTTTGCTCCAAACCATCAAATCTTTATCTATTTTATTGGTATGTAAGATCTTTAGTTTTTTATCAAACTTATAATTTTTATCATTTTTCATTTCAAAACTGATAAAAAAAAGATACCAATCAACTATATTTTTAGTTGCGTTTAGCATCCCTTCCCCACCTTCTATCATCACATATTTATAATTTTTTATTTTATCTAAACTATCTTCAATATACACTTTTCTATTTTTTATTTTAAAAAGCGGGATATTTTTATCAAAATCTTTTGTTTTACTATATATCAATACATCCGGAGCTTTAGTGCCAACCAATCTGCTATCAAGTATTGGTCTATCGACTCTAACGGTATTTCCTCCGATTACTAAAAGATCTATTTTTTCTCTTAATTTATGCACAAACTCTCTGGATTTCTTGCAAGATATGACTCCCGATGTTATTACGCCATTAAGAGTCTGAGCGAGTTTAAAAAATACAAAGTTTTCTTTACTCCATCTAATAAATGGCTCTATTAATATCTCTCCTTCTTTTTCTAAAACTCCGGTTATAACTTCTATATCGCTATTTTTTAAAAATTTAATTCCGCCCTTTGCTTTTTCATTTGGATCTTTTACGCTTATAACAACCTTTTTAAATCCAAGATTTTTTATCAAAAGCGAACACGGGGGTGTTTTGCCGTAATGATTGCAGGGCTCTAAAGTTACGTAAATGGCTGCGTCTTCAAAAAGATCTTTTGCATTTTTATAAAGATATTCGTGAAGATCTTTTGAAGAAGTTAAATTCAAAATCTTTTTATCATCTGTTAGCTTAAAATATGCCTCTTTTATAGCCAAAACCTCAGCATGAGGCTCTCCGGCTCTTTTATGGGCAGCTATAGATAAAATCTCTTCGTTTTTAACAACAACTGCGCCAACGGAAGGATTTGGATATGTAAGCCCTTGATATTTCCAAGCTTCATTAAGAGCCAAATTTATATAAAACTCTTCTCTTACCATTCAAAATATGTCTTTGCGCTTGCGATTTCGTTAAAATCTATCTCTTTTTCGCCTTCCTCTGTCTCTATAAAAATCTTCTCTTTTTCAACTTTTTTTAAAATCCCTCTATATTGATTCCCATCTAGTGTAACTATCAATACCTTCTCGCCTATTGAATTTTTAAAATGGGAAAGTTTTTTTAGTTTTCTCTCGATTCCAGGAGAACTAACTTCTAAACTATAATCTCCTCTTATAGGAGGATTTACATCAAGAAGAGGCGAAATAAGGTTACTTATATTTGCGCATAACTCCAAATCTACGCCATCTTCATGTTTGATAGTAACTCTATATATAGTTTTGCCTCTCTCGGTTACAGTCTCGATATCATAAAGCTTAGCACCGCAAGCTTCAACTATTTTTTTTATCTCCTCTTCTAAACTCACTTCTCTTCCTTAATCTTTTTAAATAGCTCTTCTATTTTTTTAGATTTTTCAATATTTTCATCAAATTTAAAATGAAATTTGGGACATTTAAACCACCCGCTTGACTCCAAACAAAAAGTTTGCAAAATGGGAGCCGCCTTTTTTAATTTTTTTAATATCTCTTTTTTTTCATCTTCATTATAAATTGAAGGGTCTATATACACATCCGCATCATACCCTCCCTTTTTAACAACAACATCAGTTACGGTTACGCCTCTTAAACTCTCATCGTTTAACTGTCCCAAAGCTTCAGCGATAAGCTCGATTAGCAAAGAGGCTTGTCTTGCTCTTTTTATCTCACTTGGAGTCATTTTATACCTTTATTTATAATTTAGCCGCCTCTTCTACCTCTTTATAAGCTTCTATAAAATCTCCAACCTTTATATCGTTAAAGTTCTCAAGCATAATTCCGCACTCATACCCTTTTGTAACCTCTTTAACGTCCTCTTTAAACCTTTTTAACGAGGCGATTTTAGTATCATATATAACAACCCCATCACGAATCACTCTAGCTTTTGCATTTCTTTCAATTTTTCCATCCGTTACCATACATCCTGCAACAGTTCCAACTTTTGGCACATTAAAGGTCTCTCTAACTTCAGCTTGACCTAGAGCTTCTTCTTTTATTATTGGAGATAACAATCCGCTAAGCAGCGCTTTTACATCATCAATTAAATCGTAAATAATAGAATATGTTTTTATCTGAACGCCCAACTGCTTTGCTTTATTTTTAACAGAACCTGTTGGTCTCACATTAAATCCCAAAATTATCGCGTTATCGCTAGCATCTGCTAAAGTTACGTCACTCTCGGTTATTGCTCCAACTCCGGCATGAATGATATCTATTTTTACCTCTTCATTTTTAAGCTTTTCCAAACTTGCTTTAATAGCCTCTAAACTTCCCTGCGTATCGGCTTTTATAATTACTGGAAGCTTTTTGATCTGTCCCTCTTTTACAAGCTGACTTAACTCTTCAAGCGTTACTTTAGTAGTTTTACTTAACTCTTTTTGTCTCTCAAGTTCTGCTCTTTTTTCAGCGTAAACTCTTGCCGTTTCGGCATCTTTTACCGCAATCATAACATCGCCCGCGTTTGGAACCTTATCCAGCCCCACAACTACAGCAGGTTCTCCAGGGCCTACATCCTTTATAGTTTTTCCTATATCATTAATCAATGTCCTTACTCTACCGTAAGCTATACCGCAAACTATATGATCCCCTTGATGAAGAGTTCCGTTTTTTACAATAACCGTGGCAACAGGGCCTCTTCCTTTTTCCAATGAACTCTCGATTACTACGGCTTTTGCCTCTCTTTTTGGATTTGCTTGAAGTTCTAAAACTTCTGCTTGCAAAATAATAGTCTCAAGCAAATCATCAATTCCCTCTCCCGTTAATGCGCTAACTTCAACAAACTCATACTCTCCGCCCCAGTCAACGGGTGCGATTCCAAGTTCGGAAAGTTGGGATTTAACCAGATCTGGATTTGCATCTGGTTTGTCTATCTTGTTTAT
>NZ_CEXZHP010000065.1:0-7792 GCF_982775275.1 Nitrosophilus sp. | reverse complement strand
CGAAGGTGAGTGAAGCGAAGCAAGTTTGCGGTTAGGAAAGGTTGAAGGGGTAAGGTGGTAAGAGTCAAGATGATAAGAGGGCACAATTCCCAATTCCCGATTCCAAATTCCCATTTACCAATATTAAAATTTGAAAGGTAATTTATGACAAAACTAACTAAAATTGTAAAAGAGGCGGGAGAGATTTTAAAATATGGATATTATAATGCAAAAAAGGTTGACTTTAAAAGCGAAGTTGATTTGGTTACCGAATATGATGTAAAAATAGAAAATTTTTTAAAAGAAAAGATATCTAAAATTTATCCAGATTTTGAGATAGTAGCTGAAGAGAGTTTTGACAATTTAGACGATATTCCAAAAAAGGCTATTTTTATCGATCCTATTGACGGAACTACAAATTTCGTCCATAATATCGCATATGTAGGTATATCTATCGGAATTTATGAAGATGGAATCCCGATAGAGGGAGTAGTATACAATCCTATATTAGATGAACTTTTTGAAGCAAAAAAAGGGGCGGGTGCTTTTTTAAACGGCGAAAAATTGAGAGTTTCCAAAAGCAAAACATTAACTTCATCATTAATAGCAACCGGTTTTCCCTATACCAAAATAAAAAAGGGCAAAGATTATAAATGGGTGATAGATACCATGGCAAACCTTTTGCCAAAAACCAGAGACATTAGAAGGCTTGGATCTGCGTCTATTGATCTATCTTATGTTGCTTGCGGTAGATTTAGCGGTTTTTACGAAATAAATTTAAAGCCTTGGGATGTTGCGGCCGGTATTTTGCTTGTTAAAGAGGCTGGAGGAGAAGTTACAAATCATAAAGGAGAAAATTACAAATTTGGAGATATTATTGTCGCTACAAACGGTTTTATTCATAAAAAGATGATAGAAAATATGGCTAAATATTAAATTAAAAAAGTTGATAAAACATAATTATCGTCAATATAGTTGTTATAAAAAATGTAAAAATTGAAAAAATATTGTTAAATTTACTGTTTGTATATTTTCCCATTATATTTTTATTATTACTTATCACAAAAACTATCAGTATCAAAACAGGAAGCAAAACGCCGTCTAAAACCTGTGAATAAAAAAGTGCATCAACTACAGAAATTGGCGATAGATCTATAATATCCCCAATTATAAGAGCTCCAATAAAAACGGCATAAAAACCTTTTGCATCGCTTATCTTGTTATCCATACCTTCACGCCAGCCAAAAGTGTCTGATATTGCGTATGCGGTAGAACCAGCTAAAACCGGAACAGCCAAAAAGCCAGAAGCAATAATTCCTATACTAAAGAGTAAAAATGAGTATTCTCCCGCTATCGGTTTTAAAGCCAACGCAGCATCTTTTACGTTTTCAATTTTATTAAAATTTCCATAAAGCGTAGCAGCGGCAGCTACAATAATAAAAAAATCGAGCATACTTGAATATATCATCCCTACCGCTGTGTCAAAACTTGCCATTTTTGCTTGAACAACGCTTCTATGCTCCTCTTTCTCTTCAGATGCCTGCCAAAATAGAAGATATGGAGACATTTTGGTCCCAAGATATCCTAATGCGGCCATAATAAATAAAGAATTAAGAGGAAGTTGTGGTATAAATGTCCCAATAAGCAATTTTTTAATATCTGGATTGGCAAGAAATGCAGAAAAAATATATACGCTTAATATTAAAGTTAAAAATAGAAAAAATTTTTTAACAGTTTTATACTGTTTAAACATAACAAGATATGCAATTAATCCGGTAATTGGTATTAAAAAATATAGATTTTCAATCCCGGTTATAATCTCAAATATGGAAGCTATTGCATGAAGGTCAGCGCCAATGGTAAAGATATTTGCAATAGATAAAAAAAGAACTATAATGATTGTGATCTTTTTCCCATAAATTACTTTTGTAATCTCTGGAAGGCTTTTCCCTGTAACTATTGCAATTTTTGATACGCTATCTTGAATAGCAACCATCATAAAAGCCGAAAGTAGCGAAAGCCAAAGAAGCTTAAAACCGGTTAGCGTTCCTATCATAGTGCAAGTAACGATACCTGCGGGATCGTCTCCAGCTCCACCTGTGATAATTCCGGGACCTAAATTTTTTATTTTTTCTCTATTCTTTTTTATATCTTCAATTATTCTTTTTTTTAAATCCATTTTAGCTCTTTATTTGACTCTTAACTTAATAGATTATAATATATTTTGATGTAAATTTGAGGATAATTATGAAAAATTCTAATATTTTGATTTTTACCGATTTAGACGGGTCTTTGTTAGATTTTGATACCTACTCTTTTGCCGGGGCTTTAAAAGTTTTAAAAAAAATAAAAAAAAGAGATATTCCTCTAATTTTAACTTCAAGTAAAACAAGATTTGAGATTGAAAAGATTTTAAAAGAATTAAAAATCGACTATCCTTTTATAGTTGAAAATGGAGCTGCAATTTTCTTCCCAAAAAGGTTTAAAAAGTATCTTCCAAAAAAATGTAAAAAGATAGATGGTTATTATGTAATTATTTTGGGAAAAGAGTATAAAAAGATATTAAAGTTTAAAAATAAAATATCAGTAAAGGGTTTTAGCGATTTTTCTGTTAACAAGATAGAAAAATTGACAAATTTAGATAAAAATAGTGCCAAATTGGCAAAAAAAAGGGAATTTAGCGAACCGGTCATTATAAAAAATCATGATATTACAAAAATCAAAAACTTAGCAAAAAAATATGGTTTTAAAATTATAAAGGGTGGAAGATTTTATCATATTATCGGAGAGGGACAAGATAAATCAAAAGCAATAGATATAGTTAAAAGGATTTATAAAAAGATATATAAAAATAAAATATTAACAATAGGTATAGGTGATAGTAAAAATGATATAGGAATGCTAAAAAGTGTAGATATTCCTATTTTGATAAAAAAAGCTGATGGAAGTTATGAAAGAATAAACTTAAAAAATCTTATAAAATCAAAATATCCAGGAAGCAAGGGCTGGGGAGAGTGTGTGGGGTTGGTATTGAAAAGAGAAGATATAAAATCAATATTTTTTGCTTCATTGGATGGGGTATTACCAAAAAATGTAATAAGAAAATATGTAAAAATTGACAAAAATTTTTTATGTATAAATGATAAAAAGTATGATTTAAAAAAATATAAAAATATCTATATATTAGGAGCAGGGAAAGCATCATATGATATGGCTGTGGAGATTGAAAAGATTTTAAAAGATAGGATCAAAAATGGTGTTGTTATATCCATAAAAGAAAAAAATCTCAAAAATATAAAAATTTTAAAAGGTTCTCATCCGTTACCAAACAAAGACAGCATGAAAGCAACAAAAAAGATGATAAGTTTAATAAAAAAGATAAAAAAAGATGATTTGGTTATATTTTTGTTATCTGGCGGAGCATCTGCATTAATGGAACTTCCAATCCCTCCAATAACTTTAAAAGATTTACAAACTACCAATGAGCTTTTATTAAGATCTGGGGCAAATATTGATGAGGTAAATATCGTAAGAAAGCATATTTCTAGGGTAAAAGGCGGAAGATTGGCAAAAATGTGTAAGGCAGAAGCTGCCGTTTTGGTAATATCTGATGTTATAGGAGATAGTTTGGAGGTAATCGGTTCAGCTCCTTGTTATTTTGATAAAACAACATTTTTGGATGCTCAAAATATTTTGAAAAAATATGATATTTACAAAAAAATACCAAAAAGTGTTGTAGAAGTTATAAAAAAGGGTATACAAAAAAAGATTGATGAGACTTTAAAAGAAAAAAACAAAAAGATAAAACATTTTATTATTGCTTCAAATAAAATAGCAACAAAAGAAGGCAAAAAAAGTGCAAATAAGCTGGGATATAAAGCTTTTTTAGTAACGACAAGGATGTGTGGCGAAGCTAAAAATGTGGCAAAAAAAATAGTAAAAGAAGCCAAAAAAACAGAGTATAAAAAAGATTTTGTGTGGATATTTGGAGGTGAGACAACTGTTAAGGTAAAAGGTAAAGGCAAAGGAGGACGAAATCAGGAGATGGCCTTAAGCGCCTTAAAATATATAGACTCAAATGAGAATATAGTTTTTCTAAGTGCGGGAACAGACGGGATCGATGGAAACAGTAAGGCAGATGGTGCAATAGCTGATCATAAAATATATGAACTTTCTAAAGAGTTGGGACTTAATATAGAGATTTTTTTGGAAAATAATGACTCATACAATTTTTTTAAAAAAGTTGGCAACCATATAATAACAGGTTATACAGGAACAAATGTAATGGATATAGCGATATTAATAAAAGAGAGGATTTAATATGGGGGATTTTTTTCAAAATGGAATAATAACCACACTTTCGGAACTTGGCAAAAGACCGATTGAGGATTTGGAAGAGGAACTTTTAGATTTTTCCAAAAGAAGAAATATGGTTTTGCTACTTCCGGCTTTATATAGTGAATTTGAAAATCCCTCTATGCAAAAGATTATTGATGAATTAAAAAAGATCAAATATATTCATAAAATTATTTTAGGATTAGATAAAGCTACAAAAGAGGAGTTTATAAAAGTAAAAAAGATTATGAGCCAAATACCTTATGAGGTAGATATTTTGTGGAATGATGGGCCAAGAATGCAAGATATTTTTAAATATTTGAATAAAAATGGTTTTGATAGTATAAATATTAGAGGGAAAGGGCTTAATGTTTGGATAATGCTAGGATACGCTCTTGCCGATAAAGAAAATTATGCAATCGCTTTACATGATTGCGATATAGCTAATTATTCGAGGAAAATTCCCGCTAGGCTTTTTTATCCGGTTGTAAATCCAACTTTAACATATGAGTTTAACAAAGGATATTATTCGAGAGTAACGGATAGACTTCATGGAAGAGTAACAAGACTTTTTTATACGCCTCTTTTAAAATCAATTAAAAAGGTTTTTGGCTCAAATAGGTATATAGAGTATTTAATGAGTTTTAGATACGCCCTATCTGGAGAGTTTGCCCTTATTAGGTCTCTTGCAAGAAGTATCAGAATATCACCAACTTGGGGGCTTGAAGTATCTACTCTTAGCGAAGTATATAATAATACGTCCGTAAAAAGAATCTGTCAAACGGAGATAATACAATCTTATGAACATAAACATCAAAAACTTGGAAGTATAAAAAGCAAATCAGGTATTGCAAGAATGGCAAACGAAATAGCTCAAAATATTTTTAGGCTAATGGCTCAACAGGGATTTGTTTTTACAAAATATGATTTTAATACACTATTTAGCTGTTATTTTGATGAATCAAGATATGCAATAAGTCAATATGCGGCTTTAAGTAAAATAAATGGATTAAAGTATGATAGACAAAAAGAGATTTTGGCAGCTGAGATTTTTGGCGAAGTCTAAAAGAGGCTTCTATTAAGTTTTTAGAAGATCCTTTGGGGATTCCCGCATTATCGGCTTGGAGCACTATTAGAAGCGTTTTGCCAGATATTGGGGAGATGTTAAAAGATTGTGTTAAAGAGGATAAAAAGGTCTATTAAATGGGTGAGATAAGATACAATTTTTTAAATGATAGATATGTTATCTTCTCTCCAAAAAGAGCAAAAAGACCTCATATAAAATATAAAATCGATAAAGAACATAAAGATATTTTTATATACGGAATGGAAAAAAATACTCCTTCTGAAATTTTTGCTATTAGGAAAAGTGATAGTAAAAAAGATACCCCCGGATGGAAAGTTAGAGTCATACCAAACAGATATCCGGCAGTTGAAAATAATAATTTTGAAAAAAAAGAGAATTTTTATATAAGTTTTAACAATTACGGCTATCATGAAGTTGTTATTGAAACTCCAGATCCAAAAAAAAGATATAAAGATTTTTCATTAGAGGAGTTTAGTTTAGTTTTGGAGGTTTTTAAAATCAGGCTAAACTCTCTTTATGAAAAAAACGGTATAGAGTATGTTCATATTTTTAAAAATTGTGGTTTTGAAGCAGGAGCAAGTATCTCTCATTCCCATTCGCAGATTTTAGCTTTGCCTTATATTCCAACCCAACAAAAGATTATATTTTCTCAATTTAAAAAATTTTATAAAAATAAAAATTGCTGTTATTTATGTGAAGAGATAAAATATGAGATAATAAAAAGTAAAAGAGTGGTTTTTCAAAACGAAAATTTTATACTTTATGCTCCGTATGCATCATTGTATCCCTTTCAATTAAGAATAGTGCCCATTAAACATCTAAGAAACTTTGGAGATATTGATAAAGACTTGATAAACTCATTAGCAAAGATTTTTAAAAATGCGTTTTTAAAACTTGAAAAAATGGAAAAAGATATACCATTTAATCTTTTTTTAGTATCTTCCCCAAAAAAAAACGATAATTTATTTTTTCATTGGTATTTTGAGATAGTTCCAAGGCTAAATATACTTGGTGGATTTGAGTATGGATGTTTAGATACTATAAATACGATTTTTCCAGAAGAGGCTGTAAAAATATTAAAGGAAGGCAATGAAAACATATAGAGTTATTACTGCTCTTAGAGAGGATGCAAGAAAAGCTATAGAGAGCTTAAACAGTGCGGATATAGTGATAGGTATTCCCGCTTATTATAGTCAAGATACTATATCTTATGTGATTAAAGAGGCTGCTTTTGGACTTGAAAAATATTTCCCAGATTGTAAATCTTTGATATTTGTCGCAGATGGTGGATCCACCGATGACACAAGAGAAGAGGCGATTAATACGAAAATAGATAGTTTTAATATTAAAAAGATAGTGTCTATTTATAGGGGTATACCAGGGAAAGGATCCGCTGTTAGAGCTATATTTGAGACCGCTGAGTTTTTGCAAGCAAAAAGTATTGTTCTTTTTGATTCGGATCTTAGATCCATTACCCCAGAATGGGTAAAAAATATGATAGATCCTACACTAAATGGATATGATTATGTTGCCCCGTTTTATAAAAGATATAAATATGATGCAACAATTACAAATACAATTGCATATAATTTAACCAGAGCTTTATATGGAAAAAGGATTAGACAGCCAATAGGAGGAGATTTTGCTTTTTCTCAAAAAATGGTTAAAGAGTATATGGAAGAGGATGTTTGGGAGAGTGAGATTGCAAAGTTTGGCGTAGACATATGGTTAACGACAACTGCGATAGTAAAAAACGTAAAAATTTGTGAAGCAAGACTTGGAGCAAAAATACATAATGCAAAAGATCCTTCAAGTGATTTAAGCGCTATGTATAGAGAGGTAGTTGGAACAATTTTTAAATTAAGTGAAAAATATGAGAATTTTTGGAAAAAGATAAAAGGTTCTAAGCCTGTTGATATTTTAGGCGAAGATATTGGAGAAGAACCTGAGCCTTTTGAGATAGATCTTGAATCTTTAATAGAATATTTTAAAATAGGTTTTAATAATTTTGGAGTTTTATGGGAAAAGATTTTAGATAAAAATGATTATAAAATAATCTCTTCATTGGCAAAGATAAAAAATAAAGAGGATTTTTTATTTGAAAATAAAAGTTGGATAAGAATAGTGTATAGTTATATGGCTGCATTTCATAAAACTCCAAGACAAGAGATGAAGCTTCTTGAGACAATGATTCCGTTATATAACGCAAGAGTAGCATCCCTTGTAAATGAGCTTTCAAATAAAGATACAAAAGAGGCTGAAGAGTATTATGAAAAACAAGCATGTGAATTTGAGAAAATGAAAGATTATTTAATTAAGAAGTGGGAGTGAGTGAATCATAATTATCTAATGCTTCTTTTGCAAGCTCAGATCCAAGTTTTATAAGCTCTT